>JBBIUR010000089.1:0-13457 GCA_037440145.1 Myxococcales bacterium
GAAGTCGTCGCTCATGCCGATCAGGATTGTCGCGAAGGCCACGGACAGGATGGTGAGGTGGCCGATGGTCAGGGTGATGTATCCGAAGGACCATGCCAGACCGATCGCGAGCGTGAAAACGGCGAGCAGAGGCCGCGCGATGTCGCGGTAAAAGAGGACAAAGCAGAAGCCCACTCCGAAAAGGGACAGGATCGAAGCCAGGGTGGTGTCGCGCACCGATACCAGCATCTCCTCCGTCGCCAGCGCGGGCCCGCCCGTAATTCCCACCTCCACCTCCGGAAACTGCGGGCGCACCGCGGCAATGTGATTGCGGATTCGCTTCAGGGCTCCCGCGGCCGACGCCATCACGGAGGTGTCCTCGGGCGCCACTGCCAGGACAAACACAAAGCGGCGGTTATCGTCGACCAAGTAGCCGTCTTCGTCCACATCGCTGCCAGGGCGCAGAAAAGACCGCCACACGGAACGGTACGGCTTGCGCTCCATGGCGTCGCCGACCGACTCCACCAGGCGCTGCAAGAGAACCAGGTCTAGGGGGGACGCTTCTTTGCGATCCTCCGACGGGGCTCCCAGAAAGCTCGAGACGAGGTGGCCGACCATCGCCGAGCTGATTTCTCGGTTGATCGACCGCAACAGAGTCGCCAAGCTCGGGACTGCCGCGAGAGCATCGATCAGCTCCCGGTGTTCCCGAATCTTGACCCCCAAGTCCCGGAGTTCCTCTGGTGTGAGGTAGAGAAGCGCCCGACCGCGGAACGCCTCCGGATCGATACGGTAGAGAACTTCCCGCGCCGCTTCGGGATCGCGCTCGAGCCGTTCCGCCAGGGCATGCGCAAACGCCTTTGCTCGCCGCAGTTGCGGTGCGTGCGCGACGATCACCACGTCGTCCCGGTCCCCGAACTCCCGCTGGTACGCTTTGTAGATTTGAACGTACGGCTCCTTGCTGGAAATCAGGTCGTCCCGAGAAGTTCGAAACGCGAGCCACTTTTGCGCGGCCAGCAACGAGGCCACTGCGACCGCTGCGCCCCCTAAAATAAGACGCCACGGGTGCTCGTAAGCCCACCGGGCGAGCTGCTCCAGAACCCGCGCCGGCCAGGGGAGCGCCTCACCGGCTCCCGGCACCATTTGCATCGCCTCGCCGGCAGACCGGCGGCGCTTCGGCCCACCAGAGAATCCCCGAGCGCCAGTTGATCCACCCGCCATCCTTCCGGGACTCCCCGGCCCGTGATACTAAGTCATTGGCCATGCACATCACGATGGTGAAAATAAGGCTGCAGGACGGCTCGGAGTGCCGCAAGTGCCTGCAGGCGACGGAGCAGCTCCAAAAGCGCGGGCTGTGGGAGAGGATCGACGAGGTCGTCTGGGCAGTCGAGGGCGATCCGACCAGCGCGGGCACGTTGCTCGCCCGGCGTCTCGGCATCGATCGGGCACCGTTTTTCATCGTTCGCGACGACCGCGGCGAAGAGCTAGTGTACACGAGCGTGTTGCAGTTGCTGAAAGAGAAGCTGCAGCACCCGCTCTCGCGCGACGAGGAAGTCGGCCAGATCGATCCCGATGACATCGGTGGAATTTAGCCGCAGGGTGCGGCGCCGCTCGGAAGGCCCCGGAATTCGCCCTCTCGCTTTCCGCCCAAGCGCCCTCGGGCCCTCCGCCTCAGCGGGAGGTGCCGAGGCCGCACCCGAGCTCTAGGATGCGGCCTCCCGAATATTGCCCGCGTGCAGCCCGCACTCTTTCAGCGTCTCCTCTTCCCACCACCACCGTCCCTCGCGCTCGTGCTGGCCAGGGTGAATTGGCCGCGTGCACGGCTCGCAGCCGATCGACACGTAGCCGCGCTCGTGCAAGGGGTTGTAGGGAACATCGTACTCCCGGATGTAACCCCACACCTGTTTCGACGTCCAGTTCGCCAGCGGGTTGAACTTCACGAGAGGGCGCTCGGGAGACCCGAATGTCGGGTCGAGCTCGATGACGGGGACCTCGGCGCGCGTGCCCGGACTCTGGTCGCGCCGCTGGCCCGTCACCCAGGCGCGGAGCCCTTCGAGCGCGCGGGTCAGCGGCTCCACTTTGCGAATGTTGCAACACTCCCTGTGCCCGTCCCGGTAAAAGGAAAATAGCCCCTTGTCGCGGACGAGCTTCTCCACCGCCTCGGGACGCGGAAAATACACTTCGATCGGAATTCCGTAATGCTCGCGCACCCGGTCGAGGAAGCGGTAGGTCTCCGGGTGCAACCGTCCCGTATCTAGCGAAAAAACGCGAAAGCTTCCCCCGATTCTCTTCGCCATATCGATCAGCACCACGTCCTCGGCTCCGCTAAAGGAGATAGCCACGTCCGGGCCATACTCGCGAATCGCCAGCTCCAGGATTTGCCGCGGGTGCTTGCTCGCGTACTCGTCCGCCAATCGCGCAATCAGCTTGGGATCCAACGCCATGCCTCTCTGATTTCCTCGAAACGCTTTCGGGGTGCACCGGCACGCCCCGCGTGTACTTACCAGCCGGTCCGCCACAAGGGCAACCCCCCTGCAGGGCCAAAAACATCGCGCTGCCTCTGGCAATCCGCTCGGTTCCGGTGTAAGAACGACTTCGCGAAGAGAGTATCCCGTCCGCCGCGGTGCGCGTTGTGCGGACGCGGGCGCGGCCCCAGGCCAAGCAAGCTGGCCGCGCCTTGACCGCCGACCGGTAGGACTCGCTGCCGGGAGCTGGCGCGACGGGTGGCCAGCGCCGATGCCGCAACTGTTTCGGAAGAGCGGGCGCAGGGGAGATGTTCGGGATTGGCAGGGCGTGGAAGATGCGAACGAGGGAAAGCAGGGCCCTATTCTGCTCAGTGAGCGCTTGGTTGTGCAGAACGCACTGCTTGCAAGCTCTGCGCGGCTCGTAGGCTAGTCCCGGAAAAGGCCGAGCTGTCGATGACCGCGGGTGAAGAACAGATCGAAGAAACCCGAACCGGCCAGCACGAGTCGGCCGTGGCGCCAGCACTCCCCGACGCGGTCCGCGCGGCCGCTCTGCGGCTGGGGATCCGGCAGCTCTATCCGGAACAGGAGCGAGCGGTAGGGGCTTCGCTCGCGGGTCACGACGTGCTGGTGGTGCTCCCCACCGGTTTCGGGAAGTCGGTGTGCTACCAAGTGCCCTCCATGGTGCTGCCGAGACCCGTGGTTCTGATCTCCCCGCTGCTAGCGCTGCTGCGCGACCAGCACGAGAAGCTACTCGCCCGCCGCATCCCAGTGGAGCGGATCGACGGGACGGTGCGGGGGCAGGCCCGCCGGGAGGCCCTGCAGCGCATCGCCGCGGGCGGTTCCCTTCTCGTCATGACGACCCCCGAGACGCTGGCAAACGAGGAGCTTGCGGCAGCCTTGCGGCAGTCCGGCATTTCGCTTGCCGCCGTGGACGAAGCGCACTGCATTTCCGAATGGGGGCATGACTTCCGGCCGGCGTATCTGAACCTAGGCGAGCGCTTGCGTGACCTCGGCAAGCCGCCACTGCTTGCCCTGACCGCCACGGCAACGCAAGCCGTGCGCGACGACATTCTCCGCTACCTGGGGATGCGCGATCCGAAGATCGTCGCGGGTTCGCCCCACAGGGCGAACCTTGCATTCGAAGTCCTCGAGATCAGCGGCAACGACCGGCTGCGCGCCCTGAGCCGATTTGCTAGCCGGCTGCGGCGGCCGGGTATCATCTATTGCGCTACGACGAAAGCCGTCGACGAGCTCTATTCGGCGTTCCGGGCACTCCGTATGCCCGTGCACCGGTATCACGGGCGCATGCCCGCCGCGGAGCGCAACAAGGAGCAGGAGCTCTACATGCGCCCCGGCCGGCGGACGATCATGATCGCCACAAGCGCCTTCGGACTCGGCATCGACAAGCCGAACATTCGCTACGTGGTCCACTACCAAGCTCCCGCCTCCCTGGAGCAGTACGTTCAAGAAGCCGGCCGCGCCGGCCGCGACGGCAGGAAGGCGAACTGCGTGCTGCTCTTCGATCCCAAGGATCGCGAGACGCACGAAGCGCTGCTCCAAACTTCTCGCGTGCGCCCCGATCAGCTCTACCGCATCGCCTCGGCGCTGGCCGCCTGGGCGGGCGAGGGCCGAGTCCCCAACCTGGAAGCGCTTTCCCTTTCGGCCCAGCTGAGCGACCGGCAGACCAAGGCGCTGCTCGCCGTGCTGGAGGAAGCGGGCCTGGTCGCCTTGGACACCGAGGGCGCGCGCATCACAGTGCCCGCCGCGGAGTTTGAACAGGAAGCCCGCAGCCTGGCGGGCCGGTTCGTGACCCTGCGCACGCAGGATGCTCGCCGCCTCGACACCGTCGCCGAATACGCGCGGACGCGAGAATGCCGGGCGGTTTTCCTGCGCCGTTACTTCGGGGAAGAGGAGGGCGAACCCTGCGGGCTATGCGACATCTGCCGCGGTGCACCGCAGCGGCCAGCGACGTTCTGGCAGCCCATCGCCCGCCCGCAAAAAGACCGGCGCCGGCGCCGCAGTCGCGGGCGGCGCCGCCGCAGGCATCGCGTCCTGCCCGCAGCAGCTCCGGCTACCCAAGAGCCCAAGGCCGCCGAGTCGCCGCCCCCAGCACCGACACCTACGGTGAGCGAATAAGCGCTCAGTGCCGGCGCCGCTCGGGGTGGCGTTTGACCGGTAAGAGGCGCACGGCGCGCTCGGCCACCGCCGCCACGAGCTGTCCCATTTTGGGGTGCGGAGGATCGACGTCGACCGGGAAGCCGTGCTCCCGCAACGCCTGGCTGCACACCGGCCCGACCGATCCGATCACCACGGCTCGCACCGCTTCCAACAGCGCTCCCCGCAATCTCATCTCGACCGCCGTCTGCATGAGATGCTCGACCTGGACGGCGCTCGTGAACAAGATCGCCCCGATCTCGCCGCGCAACACGCGCCGCACCGACTCCCGCAGGGGCTCGCGATCTGCAGGCAGGTCCCAGCGATACACGGGCACGCGCAGCACGTCTGCACCGCGCTCCCTGAGCCCCTCGATCAGCTCCAGGCTCGCTCGCCCGTATTCCTGCACGGCCACAGCCCGCCCGCGCACGGAACCGCGGGCGTCGAGAGACGCCAGGACCTCGCGCCAGGTGTTGGGCTTCGGCACCTGGATGTTGGGCTCGAGGCCGAACGCGCGCAGCGCAGCCACGGGCTTTGGGCCCCGCGCCACTAGGCGGGCCGAGCGGAGCCGCGCCACGAGGGAGTCGCGCGTTTCCATGGAGCTCGCGGCCTCGAGGAGGAGGCGCGTGCCCACCCCGGTCAAGAACACCACCGCCTCGATGCGCCCTGCGGCAAGGCCATCCAATAGAAAGCGAATCGCCCTTGCGTCGGGTGCCGGCACTTCGCGCACGGCCGGGACCACGATGGGCTTTCCCCCGCAGCGCCGCACGAGCTCCGCGATCTCCTCGGCTCGGCGTGCCTCGTAGGCGAGCACCGTCAGTCCTTGCAGATTCGCTTCCATCGATCGGGTGCCGACGCCGCGCAGCCTAGCCCTTCGGGGGAAGCGGCGAAAGCCCCGGCCACCCCCCACCGCAGCTCGTCCCTTCGGGGCAGCCGGGCGCGCCTCGACATTGGAACCTGGCCGCGCCATAGGTGGCGCGGCATGCAATTGCGCGGCGATGCATTGGTGATCCTGGCGAAGTACCCCATCCCGGGACACGTGAAGACGCGGCTGGCACGCAGCATCGGGGCGGAGAGAGCCTGTGGTTTGTACCGGGCGTTTTTGCGCGACCTCGCGGCGCGTTTCGAAGGCGACCCCCGCCTCGTGTGGGCCGTCCATCCGCCCGGAGCCGCGCTCGGAGACATCGTGGGCCCTGCCCTTGTGATCGACCAAGTGGGCCCGCATCTCGGGGGACGGATGCTGCATTGCTTCCGTGCCGTCTTTGCGGCCGGTGCCTCGCGGGTCGTGATGATTGGCGCCGATGTGCCCCACTTGGCCGACGCGGCCGTCGCCGACGGCTTTGCAGCCCTTGGTGCGAACGACGTGAGCCTCGTCGCCACGCGCGATGGCGGCTACTGCCTGGTCGGCCTGCGGGCCCCGCACGACCTCTTCACCGGCGTGGCGATGGGAACTCCGCAAGTCCTCCGGCAGACCCTGGAGCGCATCGCCGCTCAGGGCCTGAAGGCAGCCGTCGTGGGCGAGACGTTCGACATCGACGAGCCCTCCGATCTCGAGGCGCTCGTCGCGCTGCTGCGCTCCGGCGAAGTGCGCCTGCCGGCTACCGCAGCCGCGCTCGGGCTCGGGGCCGGTTCGCCTTAAGGCGCCGTTTCCTCGCGAAGAAGGGCCAGGATCGGCTCGTGCAGGACGCCATTGCTCGCCACGAGGCCCGGCAGCGAGCTCGTCGGACGATTGAAGACAAGGGGTCTGCCGCGGCAATCGGTCACGCGCCCGCCCGCCGCCAGCACCAGCGCCACTCCGGCACACACGTCCCACTCGTTCTTCGGGCTGAGGCTGAACGTCGCGTCGCCTCGACCGGCAGCGATCAGGGCCAGCTTGTACGCAACGCTGCCGGTGAGGAAAACGCGCAGCCGGCGTTTGTACGCCTCCCACTCGCCCCGTGCGTCCTCCGTGCGGCTTGCGAGAATGCGCGCGCGGTGCAGGTCCGCTTCGCGGCTGACGCAGACCGCGCGGCCGTTCAGCGTTGCGTCTTTCCCGACGATGCCGCTGAAAAGCTCGTCGCGCGCCGGGTTGTAGCACGCGCCCAGCACGGGCTTGCCATCTTCCACCAGGCCCACGCAGACGCAGAACTCCGGAATCTTCTGGATGAACTCCTTCGTCCCGTCCAACGGGTCGACGATCCACACTCGGCGCCGCCGCAGGCGATCCTCCGAATCGGCAGTTTCCTCCGACAGCCACCCGTCCTCGGGAAACGCCGAGCGCACAAGGGCGCGAATGCAGGCGTCCGCCTCCAGGTCTGCGTCGGTGACGGGGTTGTCTCGCGCCTTCTCGCGCACCGCTAGCTCCCCGCGGTAATGCCGGAGCACGATGCGCCCCGCTTCGCGGGCCGCCCGCTCCGCCACCGCGCGCTCCCGTTCCCAGCTCGTCACCGGCTCAGCTTCCGAAATGCCGGCGAAACACATCGCGCAGCGCGCAGACCATCTCCTCGCGACGGTCGTAGAGCCGCTTGTGCCGCCGCGGCGCGTGGTTCGCCAAGGCATACGCGGTCAGGATGGGGAGCGCGATCGTCGTGTCCACGTAGCAAACGACGGTGTTGGGCAACGCCTCTGGGTCCACCTTGCCCCAGCTCACGGCCTCTCCGGGCGTCGCCCCGGAGAGACCCCCGGTATCCGGCCGGGCGTCCGTAAACTGGATGTAGAAATCGTGGCCCTTCTCCTCGATCCCCAACACCTCCTGCAACTGCGGCTCGGTTTGCAGGATGAAATTCTTCGGCGAACCACCGCCGAGCATTACGGCTGCGCTGCGCCCGCCCCGCCGCTTGGCGTCGAAGACGATGGAGGTCGTCTCGTTCACATCGGCGGAAACATCGAACGCGAGCTTGTTCCCCAGAAAGGCCTGCGCCGCGACGTTCATGCCGATCGAGCTGTCTCCAGGCGAGGAGGTATAGATGGGAACCCCGCATTCGTAAGCCACGCCCAGCAAGGAGCGATGGCCGATTCCCAGCGCCCGCTCGCGCTCGCGCACGTACTTGCCGACCAGGTAGTGAAACTCCGCGGTGCTCATCGTCCGCTGGAACTCGGGGCTCTCGGTGATCTTGCGGTAGAACGCATCCGTCTGCAGGAGCACGTCGTAGTCGAACAGGATGTCATAGATCCGGACGATGCCTTCATTGCGCAGGGCGACATCGTCCACGTCGGGCCGCCCCTGGTGCATGCTCAGGCCAATGCCGAAATGCGTGTCGTGGTAAAGGTTGGCGCCGGTGCTGACGATCCAGTCCACGAACCCCGCCTGAACCAGCGGGATCAACGCCGCCATGCCGAGCCCGGCCGGCGTCAGCGCTCCCGTCAGGCTCAACCCCACGGTCACGTCATCGTCCAGGACGCGCCGGACGAAGAGCTGGCAGGCCTCCCGAAGCCGCGCCGCGTTGTAGGCGAGAAACGTCCCGTCGATCAGCTCCGTAACCGTCATCTTCGGACCGATCGGCTGTGGCTCGATGCGCGGGCGATCGAGCAAGCGGCTGCTCTTTTTCATCATCTACAACCCCGTTTGCGCTTCTCCACCGGCGGCGGGGCTCGCCCCGAAACGCACCTCACCTAGCACAGTTGTCCCGACAGCGACACCCCGCCTTTTCGCGGGCGGCTGGGGACACCGGCCCGAGCAGGCGCACAGTTGCCTTCAGAAAGGACGCAGCGCTAGGATGCGGCGGCGACGGGGCCATTGCCCGACCGGAGACGAGCCCGCCGCTACCGAAGTGCCGGCGGTTGCGCGGCCCCGAGTACAGCGAGGGGAGAACGAGCCGTGGGAAGGCAACTGCGCATCCTGCCGGAGAAATGCACCGGCTGCATCCAGTGCGAGCTCGCCTGCAGTTGGGTCCAAACGGGAAACTTTCAGCCCGCGCGCTCGCTGGTGCGCGTGCACCTCTTCGACGATCAGGCCAGCTACGCCCCATACACGTGCTTTCAGTGCGACGAAGCGTGGTGCATGAGCGCATGCCCGGTCAACGCCATCGCCCTCGCCCCTTGGGATGCCAAGGTCGTCGTGCCCGAAGCCTGCGTGGGTTGCGGCCTGTGCGTGATCGCCTGCCCGTTCGGAACGATTTTCTACGACCCCGCCCGGCAGCGGGCCGTCAAGTGCGACCTCTGCGCCGGCCAACCTGCCTGCGCCGCTGCTTGCCCCACGGGAGCGATCGAGTACGCGGAGCTCCCGGCTCGCGACTGGATCGGGCCCTGGGCCGAGAGCCTGAATTCGGGCTACCGGGAGCAGCGCGGTGAGCCCACTTGAGGGAAGCTGCTGGAAGGGGGAGTGGCGCAGCCCGGACCGCGAGGAGGAAGAGCGATGACCGGAGGATGGACGGGAACGATTCTCCGCGTGAACCTGACGCGCGGGACGAGCAAAAAAGAGCCGTTGCGGGAAGATTGGGCACGGGAATACATTGGCGGCCGCGGCCTGGGGGCTCGCTACCTCTGGGACGAAGTCGATCCCCGCGTCGACCCCTTCGCCCCCGAAAACTCGCTGCTCTTCGTGACTGGGCCGTTGACGGGAACGAACGCCTCGTGCGGCGCGCGCTACATGGTGGTCACAAAGGGGGCACTGACGGGCGCGATCACGAGTTCGAATTCGGGCGGCCAGTGGGGGCCGGAGCTCAAGTTCGCGGGCTACGACATGATCGCGGTGGAAGGCCGGGCGAGCGCGCCGTGCTACCTGTGGATCGCCGATGGGGAGGTGCAACTCCGGCCCGCAAGCCACCTGTGGGGGAAAGGCGTCTGGGAAACCGAAGAGCGAATCCGGGCGGAAACGGGAGTCCCGGATGCCATAGTCGCCTCTATCGGCCCAGCAGGGGAGAACCTGGTGCGCTTTGCTGCCATCGTCAACGATCTCCACCGCGCAGCCGGTCGCTCCGGGGTCGGTGCGGTCATGGGATCGAAGCTACTGAAAGCCATCGCCGTGCGCGGAACTGGCGGGGTGCGGCTCGCAGACCCGGAGGGATTCCTGAAGGCGCACTGGGCCATGAAGGCGAAGCTCAAGCAGTCCAAGGTCACTGCGGAGGGGTTGCCGACGTACGGCACGGAAGTGCTGGTCCACGTGATCAACGAACACGGCGCGTTGCCCACGCGAAACCACCAGGAAACGATATTCGAGCACGCGGAAAACATCAGCGGGGAGGCCCTCGCACAAACTCGCCTGGCCGCCAACAAGGCGTGTTTCGCGTGCACGATCGCCTGCGGCCGCGTGAGCAAGCTGCCGGGCGACGCGGCTCACAAGTACTCGGTGACCACGCATCCGCGCAATTGGCGGATCGCGGGCGAAGGCCCGGAGTACGAGAACGCGTGGGCCATGGGCGCCGATTGCGGCATCGGCGATCTGGACGCTCTGATCAAGGCGAACTGGCTGTGCAATGACCTGGGGATGGACCCTATCAGCTTCGGCGCCACTCTTGCGGCGGCGATGGAACTCTACGAGCGGGAAGCGCTGACGAGCTCGATCACGGGGATGCCGCTGCGCTTCGGCAACGCAGAAGCCCTGGTCGCAATGGCGGAGAAGACGGCCTACCGAGAGGGATTCGGCGACCTGCTCGCGGAGGGGTCGAAACGCCTGACGGCCCGCTTCGGGCACCCGGAACTCTTTCTCGGCGTTCGGGGGCAGGAATTTCCGGCTTACGACAGCCGCGCGATCCAGGGGATGGGACTCGGGTACGCGACGTCGAACCGCGGGGCTTGCCACCTGAAGGCGTACACCGTGTCGCCCGAAATCCTCGGGATCCCGATGAAGCTCGACCCGCGCGCTACAGCGGGAAAGGCCGAGATCACGAAGCTCTTCCAGGACACCACCGCAGTGATCGACAGCACGGGTCTCTGCGTCTTCCTGACATTCGGGATCGGTCTCGAAGACATCCTGCCGCAGCTCGTGGCGGCCACCGGGATCCCCTATACCCTGGAGAGCCTGGGGCGAATCGGAGAGCGGATCTGGAACCTCGAGCGGCTCTGGAACGAGCGGGCTGGCGTTGGGAGCGGGTGCGACGTGCTGCCGCGGCGAATCTTGGAAGAGCCGATCCCCTCGGGCCCGGCGAAAGGCATGGTAAACCGCCTCGGGGACATGCTCCCGGAGTACTACCGCTTGCGGGGCTGGACCGCGGCTGGGGTCCCGACGCGCGAGAAGCTCGAAGAGCTGGGCCTGTCATGAGCGTTGTCGATGCCGCATCTGCCACTCGCGGCGCGTGGCCCAGCGCGCCTGCCGCGCATTGACCGGACTGCGGAGGATTGAGGCCATGGCTCACCACGTCATCCTCGGCGCCGGCGTCGCCGGCCTCAACGCCATCGAGACGCTCCGGCAGTTCGACGCCGAAGGGGAGATCACGCTGATCTCTGCCGAGTCCCCGTACTCCAGGATGGCCCTCCCGTACTTCGTCGCCGGCTCGATTCCAGCTGAGCAGCTGGCCACCGCGTCGGAGGAGTCCCTCCAGCGCCTCCGGGTCGAGGCCCGCATTGGCACCCGCGCCGTGGCTATCGACCCCGCGCGGCGCGCGGTGCGCCTCGATTCCGGGGCGGAACTCGCGTACGACACGCTGCTGATCGCCACCGGCTCCTGCGCTGCGCGCCCGGCGATTCCCGGCATCGACTCCGCGGGAGTCTTGAACCTCTGGACGCTGGCCGATGCTGAAGAGGTGCGCCAACGCGCGAGCGGGCGCCCGTCAGCAACGATCATCGGCGCCGGGTTCATCGGCTTGATCCTCCTCAATGCCCTCCACAAAGGCGGCTGGCGGCTCGCGCTGATCGAACAGGAAGGTCACATCCTGCCCAAGATGCTGGACCGCGCCGGGGCAGTGTGCGTGGAGCGCTGGCTGCGAGACCGGGGTGTAGAAATCCACACCGGATGCTCGGTGGCCGGGATCGAGCGCGCGGGGAGAAAAAAGCGAGTGGTCCTGTCGGCAGGGCAGTCGCTCACCAGTCACGTCGTCGTCGTATCGACGGGCGTGCGGCCGAACTTGGACTTCCTCGCGGGCTCGGGCATTCAGACCGACCGCGGGGTCCTGGTGGACGAATTCCTCGAGACTAGCGCGCCCGGCGTATTCGCTGCCGGCGATGTGGCCCAGGGCCCCGATCTGCTCGGAGGCGAGCGGACGGTGCACGCGATTCAGCCGACCGCCGTGGATCACGGCCGGATCGCAGGGGCAAACATGGCTGGCCGGCGCATTGCGTATCCCGGCAGCCTGGCGATGAACGTCGTCGACGTGGCCGGCTTGCATTGCATGAGCTTCGGCCGGTGGGACGGCGAGGACAGCATCGCGCTCTGCGATCCCGCCCGCCCTGTCTACCGCAAGCTGGTCTGGGAGGACGACCGCCTGGTGGGCGGCATCCTGATTGGTCCGGCCGAGGAGACCACGATGCTGCCAGACGGGGGAATGCTGAAAGGCCTCGTGCAGTCGCGGCTCGCCCTGGGAATGTGGAAGGACTACTTGCACAAGCGGCCGTGGGACTTGCGGCGGCCGTACGTCGCCAGCCGCGTTGCCGAGCGCTTGCTCGAGTGGAAACTGCTAGGCCTGCCGGCGCAGCCGCGGGAATTTCGATTCCGAGGGGTGCAGCCCAAACCCGCAGTGTCCGAATTTCACCGCATGCTGTGCGCGACGCGCCCGGAAAACTTCGACGTGCTCCCGCGCACGCCGACCCCGGGCATGGGAAAGACGTGACTCCAAGACTGACCCCTGCCCCGAAAGACCCGCCCCGCGCGAGCGCCTGCCCGCACCGGCAGCGCACTACGGGGTGTGCTGCAAGACGGGCCGCGCGAACGACCCAGGCGCGACCGCTCCCGGTCCGAGGCCATGGAAGTTGAAGTGCGTCTTTTCGCGAACCTCCGAAGCAAGTTGCCACCTGGCTCAGAAGCCGGGCGGTGTGCGCTCGAGCTGCCGGAGGGATGCACCCTCGCCGAATTGCTCGCGCGGCTGGATATCCCGCTCCCGAGTGCTCAAATGATCCTCATCAACGGGGAGCCCGATCGCGATCTGCGGCGCGCCCTGCGCGCAGGGGACATCGTCAGCATTTTCCCGCCCCTGGCCGGCGGCACTTGACCCAGCGCGGCGCAGCGGTCCATCTCCGGTTGCGACACGAGAGGGTTTCCAAGGCCGCCCGCCTTGCGCAGGGCGCAACCGCTATTTTACGCTGCTCGCAGAAAGGCATGCGCCGCGCGACACTGCACGAAAGCCCCGATCGATTCCAGAAAAAGCGGGAGCAGACACATCGCGGGCTGCTGGCCGCCGCTTGCCGGGTGCTCGCGGAAAAGGGCTACCACCGCGCGCGCGTCGCGGACATCGCTGCCGCTGCGGGCGTCAGTGTCGGCACCTTCTACCTTTACTACCCGACCAAGGAGGCCCTCCTGCGAGAGCTGGCTGAGGAGATGGTCCGCGCGCTGAAGGCAGAGGTCGACGCAGTCACCCAGTCGGTTCGCGACCCGGTGGAAAAGGCGCGGGCGCGAAACCGGACCTTCTTCCGCTTCGCGCAGAAACACCGCGAAATGTTCCGCATCGTGTTCGGCCATGGCGCGGAGTTCCACGACGTCCTCCGAAAGGCGCAGGAGTTTTTCATCGGGGACCTGGCGGCGAACTTCCGCGATGGGATCGCCAGCGGGGCTTTCCGCCCCTTTGACCCGCACCTGCTCGCGCACGCGTTCGTGGGAATGGCCCAGCAAGTCCTGCACTGGTGGATCGAAAACGACACCATGGCCGCGGACGAGGTCGCTCAGGCGGTACTCGACTTCGCGCTGCACGGCATCGAGCAACCTTCCCGGTCCGGCCCCTGACGGCTCGTAGCCTTCAAAAGCGCGGCTCCTGGCCACGCCACAGGCGGCGGATGTTGTCGTGATGGCGAAGCGTA
>JBBIUR010000090.1:0-10860 GCA_037440145.1 Myxococcales bacterium
AGATCTGCACTGGCTGCCTGGCTTGCGAGCGCGCTTGCCCGATCGACTGCATCGTCATCGAGGCAAAAAAGGACCTGAAGACGCGCGAGATGATCCTCACGCGCTTCGACATCGACATGGCCAAGTGCATGTACTGCGGGCTCTGCAGCGAGCCTTGCCCCACCGGGGCGATCCACCACACGCCCGAGTTCGAGGGTGCGGACTTTTCGCTGGAGAGCCTCGTGCGGCGGTTCGTCAAGGAGCCGGTGGCCGCGTACAAGCCCAAGAAGGGCGGCGAGGAGGACCCGCGGATCGTGCCGCTGCTGGAGCGGGGGATGCGGTACATCGCGGAGTTCGCCCAACCGGGCGAGGAAAAGGCGGGGGCGGCGCGGTGAGCGAGGTGTCGTTGGGGCCTGCGGTGTTCTGGCTCCTCGCTGCCGTCACGGTGGTCTCGGCGGCGGCCGTGGCCTTTTCGGGCAACATCGTGTACTCCGCCTTCGCCCTGATGGGCACGCTGATGGGCGTGGCGGGACTGTATGTCTGCTTGGCCGCGGACTTCGTGGCGGTCGTCCAGGTGCTTTTGTATGTCGGTGGCATCTTGGTCCTGACACTCTTCGCGGTCATGCTGACGCATCGGATCGCGGACGTCCGCGTGTCGAACCGCAGCGTGGGGAGGTGGCCGGCCGTGTTCATTGCCGGAGCGGTGGGCGCGGTGATGCTGCGCGCGGCATTGCGCACGGCGTGGCGCGTTCAGCCTGCGGGCGCGCCGGAGCCCACGACGTACGGCATCGGGAACGCCTTTCTCCGCGAGTACCTCCTCCCGTTCGAGTTGGCCTCGGTGGTGCTGCTCGCGGCACTCGTCGGGGCTGTCGTCCTCTCGCGCAAGGAGCTGAAGGAATGAGCGGAATTGGGGTGCACCACTACGTGGCGGTGAGTGTAATCGTCTTCGTCCTGGGTCTGTACTGCGTGCTGACCCGCCGCAACGCCATCGGCATCCTGATGGGGGTGGAGCTCATCCTGAATTCCGCGAACCTGAACTACCTCGCGTTCGCCCGCTACTCCTCGGGCGGCTATGACGGGCAAGTGTTCGCCATCTTCGTGATCATGCTCGCTGCGGCCGAGGCCGCCATTGGTTTGGCGATCGTGCTGGGGATATACCAGACGTTCCAGACGATCGACGTAGAAGCTGCGGAGACGCTGCGCGGCTAGGCCGCGACCGGGTGGGCTGCGGAGGGGAGGTCTTGCAAACGGTCTCCGGCGCAGCTAGCCGAAGGCCGCTCGCGGCAGCCGGCCGCACGGGCTTGCCCGCCGAGCGGAGGTAGATCGTCGGACCATGGAGACACCGATTCCCGTTGCATACCTGCGCTGGATCGCGCTCCTGCCCCTGGTGGGCGCTGCGATCAATGGGCTGGCCGGGGCCCTGGTGCAGCGTGTTGCCGGCAAGCGGGCAATCAGCGCCATCGCGTGCACGCCCGCGGTTCTCAGCTTTGCGCTTTCGGTGCGGGCGTTCCTGCAATTGCGAGCACTCGAGCCGGAGGCGCGAGCCCTCGTCGATCGCGTTCTCCCCTGGATCCAGCTCGGCGACCTGCGGGTGGAAATCGCCTTTGCCGTGGATCCCCTGTCGGTGGTCCTGGCTCTCGTGGTCACCGGGGTGGGCGGCCTGATTCACTTCTACTCGATCGGGTACATGCATGAGGACCGCGCTTACTGGCGCTACTTTGCCTACCTGAACCTGTTCCTGTTCGCGATGCTCACCCTGGTGCTGGGTGAGAACCTGCTGCTTTTCTTCGTCGGCTGGGAAGGCGTGGGCCTGTGCTCGTATGCGCTGATCGGCTTCTGGTACTCGGATTTGGAGAAAGCGGCGGCGGGCACCAAGGCCTTCCTGGTGAACCGCATCGGCGACTTCGGTTTCGTGCTGGGCATCTTGTTGCTCTTCTGGGCGCTGGCGGGCGCGGGTCACCCGACGCTCTCCTTCGGAGAGATTGCGCGCTCTGCGCACCTGCTCGCGGGCAAGCAGCTTTGGGGAGTCGACGTCCCCACGCTGGTGGCGCTGCTTTTCTTTATCGGGGCGACTGGAAAGTCCGCGCAGATTCCGCTCTATGTCTGGCTGCCGGATGCCATGGCGGGCCCGACCCCCGTGAGCGCGCTCATCCACGCGGCCACGATGGTAACGGCCGGCGTGTACATGATCGCGCGCCTCAACGCCATCTACTCGATGGCGCCGTTCGCGCTGGGGGTCGTGGCGGCGGTGGGTGCCGCGACGGCAGTGTTCGCCGCCACGATCGGGCTAGCGCAAAACGACATCAAGAAGGTTCTCGCGTACTCCACGGTGAGCCAGCTCGGTTACATGTTCCTGGCGATGGGCGTGGGGGCCTACGCGGCGGGCATCTTCCATCTGGTCACGCACGCCTTTTTCAAGGCGTGCCTGTTCCTGGGTTCGGGAAGCGTGATCCACGCGCTCGGGGGCGAGCAAGACATGCGAAAGATGGGGGGCTTGCGGCGCCACATGCCCATCACGTTCTGGACCTTTCTCGCCTCCACCCTGGCCATCGCGGGGATCCCGCCCACAGCGGGTTTTTTCTCGAAGGACGAGATCCTGTGGCGGGCCTTTTCGAGCCCGCACGGCAGCTCGGGCCTCTGGTTGCTCGGCACGATCGGTGCGGCGCTGACCGCCTTCTACATGTTCCGCCAGGTGTTTCTGGTTTTCTTCGGCGAGTGCCGGGCTGACCCGCACGTGCGCGAGCACCTCCACGAGTCGCCCCCGATCATGACCTACCCGCTCATCGTTCTCGCGGCTCTGGCGCTGGCCGGGGGCTTCGTGGGGGTGCCGGGGGCGCTCGGCGGCTCGAATGCGCTGGCAGAATTTTTGTCACCCGTCCTCGGCGGGCACGGGGCGCATGCCGCACACGCCGAGTCCCGCGCGCTCGAGATTGGCTTCATGGCCACTTCCGTGGCGGTTGCGGCCCTGGGAATTGGCCTCGCGGTTTTGGTGTACTACCGCGGCGTCCTCCGGCCGGAGGTGTTCTCGGAGATCGCGGGCGGCCGCCTGTACCGCCTCGTGTACCACAAGTACTACGTGGACGAGATCTACGAGGCGACCTTCGTGCGGGGAACGCTCTGGCTTTCGCGGCTGTGCTCGGCCTTCGACCGGTACGTCATCGATTTTCTGGTCGACGGTTCGGCGCGCCTGACGGCTGCGGTTTCGTGGCTCCACGGCCTTTTCGACAACTACGTGATCGACGGCATCGTGAACCGGGTGGCCGACGCGACGATCGGGTTCGGCAACCGCTTCCGCCGCCTGCAGATGGGCAGCATCAACGGCTACCTGTACGTCGCGGTGATCGGCGTCGTGGCGGTGATGATCGCGCGCTTGCTGTGAGTTGTGCGAGTCGAGGGCGAAGAAGGATGGAACACCTGCTGACCTACATGACGTTTTTCCCCCTCGTCGGGATGGCCGTCATCTTGTGCCTGCCGCGGGGGGCACACGGGTGGATCAAGGGGACGGCCGCGGCCGCTACGGCGCCGCCGCTCGTGCTAGCGGCATGGCTGTATGCGAATTTCGACCGCGACGCCGCCGGGTTTCAATTCGTGGAACGGGCGGCCTGGATTCCCGCGGCGAACATCGAGTACCACATGGGCATCGACGGCGTCAGCATCGCGATGGTGTTGCTGACGGCGCTCCTGTGTTTCCTCTGCATCTTTGCGTCCTGGGGAATCGACAAGGGCGTGAAGGGGTACTTCGCGCTCTTCCTGCTGCTCGATACTGGCATGATGGGCGTCTTCTGCGCCCTCGACTTCTTCCTGTTTTTCGTCTTCTGGGAAGTCATGCTGCTGCCGATGTACTTTTTGATCGGCATCTGGGGCGGGCCGCGGCGGGTGTACGCGGCGATCAAGTTTTTCCTGTACACGCTGGTGGGCAGCGCGCTGATGCTGCTCGTGATGCTGGCGCTGTACTACTCCGCGGAGCCGCACACGTTCGACATGACGCGCCTGATGGCGCTGCACGGGAGCTTCAGCCGCAGTTTCCAGATCGCTGCCTGGATGGCGCTTTTCATTGGGTTCGCGATCAAGATCCCGGCGTTTCCGTTCCACACATGGCTGCCGGATGCACACGTGGAGGCGCCGACGGCGATTTCCGTGATCCTGGCCGGCATCCTGCTGAAGATGGGGACGTACGGCATCCTGCGCTTCAACTACCCCATGTTCCCCGAAGCCACGGCCGCGCTGGCGTTTCCGTTCCTCGGGGTGCTCGGGGCGTGGAACATCGTGTACGGCGCGCTGTGCGCGATGGCGCAGAAAGACCTGAAGAAGCTCGTCGCCTATTCCTCGATCAGCCACATGGGCTACGTCATGCTGGGCATGGCGTCATTCACCCCGCAGGGCATCAACGGAGCCGTGCTGCAGATGTTCAACCACGGTACGATCACCGCCATGTTGTTTCTCCTCGTGGGCGTGATTTACGATCGTGCGCACCACCGCGAGATCGAGGGGTTCGGCGGGCTCGCCTCGATTATGCCCGTGTATACGGGCGTGACGGCGCTGGCGTTTTTCGCCGCCCTGGGGCTGCCGGGGCTCTCGGCATTCGTGTCCGAGGCGCTGGTTCTGCTCGGTGCCTGGCACGCCTATCCGGTGCTCACGATCGTGGGCGCCAGCGCGGTGATCCTCACCGCAGGGTACATGCTCTGGACCCTCCAGCGGATGTACCTGGGACCGGCGAACGAGAAGTACCTCTGGTTGCCGGAGATCAATGGCCGGGAGCTGTTCACCCTTTTGCCGCTCGGAGCGATCGTGGTGTTCCTCGGAGTGTATCCGCACGCGGTGATCGACTTGATGCGCGCTTCGCTCGAACAGCTCAACGGCGTCGTGCGGCCGTATCTGTGAGCGCGGTCGCGGATCGGCCACCAGAGGAGCTGCGCCGATGAACCTCGGGAGCTTGGCGAGCCTGGCGTACGTGCTGCCCGAGTTCGCGCTGCTGGCCGCGATCGTGGCGCTGCTTGGCCTCGACCTGCGAGTACGCGACAAGGAGCGGCTGGGATGGCTGGCCCTGGTCGGCGCCGGCGCGTCTTTGCGGGCTGCGGCACGGCAGTTCGGCGGGCCCGAGGGGTGGCTCTTTCACCGGATGCTGGTGCTCGACGGCTTCGCGGTCTTCTTCAAGGGCCTTCTCGCGCTGGCAGCTATGGCGGCGGTCTGGATGTCGATGGGCTCGGCTGAGGTGCGGGGCGTGCGGGCGAAGGCGGAGTACTACGCGCTGCTTCTGTCCGGGACGCTGGGCATGTACCTCATGGCTTCGGCGGCGAACCTGCTGATGGCGTATCTGTCGCTCGAGCTTTTGAGCCTCACCTCGTACGTGCTCACGGGTTTTCTGCGCCGCGATCGCCGCTCGGGGGAGGCGGCGCTGAAGTACTTGATCTACGGCGGCGTCGCCTCCGGGACGATGATCTACGGAATGAGCTGGTTCTTCGGCTTGGCCGGTAGCATGGACTTTGCGGCCATCCACGCAGTCCTCACCCAGGCCGATCCCGACCGTCTGGCGGTGTTTCTGTCGCTGCTGCTGGTGCTGGTGGGCTTCGGCTTCAAGATCGCGGCGGTGCCCTTCCACATGTGGGTGCCCGACGTGTACCACGGGGCGCCCATCCCGATCACAGCGTTCCTAGCCGTGGGTTCGAAGGCGGCGGGCTTCGCGCTGGCTATTCGGTTTTTCTACCCCGTCGTCTCCGAAGCGGCGGGCGATGGCACCTGGCGGATCCTGAGCGGCGTGGAGTGGCCGCAGCTCGTGCTCGTGCTGTCGATGGTGACGATGACGCTCGGCAATCTGGCCGCGCTGTCGCAGCAGAACCTGAAGCGGCTGCTGGCGTACTCGAGCATCGCCCACGCGGGATATGCGCTGATGGGCTTTGCGATCCTCAGCGACGAGGGACTGCGCGCGATGATGTTCTACCTGGTGGCGTATTACCTGATGAACCTCGGCGCGTTCCTCGTTGTCATGATCGTGGCCAATGCGAACGGACGCGAGGACCTGGAAGGCATGCGCGGGCTCGCGTGGCGCGGCGGGGCAGCGCTTGCAGTGGCCATGGCCGTGTTCCTGTTCTCGCTTGCGGGGCTGCCGCCGCTGGCGGGTTTCATCGGCAAGTTCTACCTCTTCGCTGCGGTGATTCACCGGGGGTTCTACCTGCTGGCGCTGGTGGGCGTGCTGAACAGCGTGGTCTCGCTCTACTACTACGCGCGCATCGTGCGGGCGATGTTTCTGGACTTTCCCGACGGGAGCGAACCGCAGGTGGCGATGGGGCTGCACTGCGGCGCGCTGCTCTGGACCCTGGCAGGGGCGACCGTGGTGGTGGGAGTGTACTGGGGACCGGTAATCGGGCTCGTGGACCGGTCGCTGCGGTTCTTCCTCGGCTGACCGGCGCGCGGCCGCGCGGCTCTCTCAGGCAGCAGCGCCTCGCCGGCGGTAGAGGGAGCCCAGGAACTCCGTGTCGGGGCGGAATCCCTCCAGGCGGGTGACGACCGTGTCGCGGCAAAAACGCGCGTCGTCCCGGTAGGGATAGTCGATGGTGTAGTGAAGGCCTCGGCTTTCCTTGCGCAGGATGGCCGAGACGATGATGAGCTGCGCGACGGTGGCGATGTTGCGCAGTTCGACCAAGTCGCTCGTGATGAGAAAGTCCCAGTAGTACTGCTGGATTTCGTCCTGCAGCAGCGTGATGCGGGTGAGCGCCCGGGCGAGCCTGCGGTTGGACCGCACGATGCCGACGTAGTTCCACATCAGCCGCCGGATTTCGTCCCAGTTCTGGGTCACCACCACCGACTCGTCGCTGTCGACGGCGCTTCCCGGATTCCATGGCGGGAGTTCCGGAGGTGGGGACGCATCGCGCTGCAGAAGCTCCGCGGCGTGTTGTGCGGCCCGGTGGGCGAACACGATGGCCTCGAGCAGGGAGTTGGATGCCAGGCGATTCGCGCCGTGGAGCCCGGTCATCGCGACCTCGCCCGCTGCGTACAGCCGCCGGATCACCGTCGCGCCGGAGGCGTCGGTGCACACGCCCCCGCAGCAGTAGTGCGCGGCGGGAACCACCGGGATGGGCTCTTTGGTGATGTCGATTCCCCACCCCAGGCAGCGCTCGTAGATGGTCGGAAAGCGGCGGCGGACGAAGTCCGCGTCGCGGTGGCTGATGTCGAGGTAGACGTGTTCGTAGCCGCGCACCTTCATCTCGTTGTCGATGGCTCGCGCTACGATGTCGCGCGGGGCGAGATCTGCGTCGGGATGGTAACCCGCCATAAAGGGCGTGCCGTCGGGTCGTTTCAGGACGGCTCCCTCTCCCCGCAGAGCCTCGGAAATGAGGAATGACTTCGCAGCGGGGTGAAACAGGCACGTGGGGTGGAACTGGATAAACTCCATGTTCGCGATCGGCACACCAGCGCGATACGCCATGGCGATGCCGTCGCCCGTGGCAACGTCCGGATTGCTCGTGTAGAGGTATACCTTTCCCGTTCCGCCTGTTGCGAGCAGGGTTGCGCGGGCGGTGAACCGGTGGACGCGCCCGGTCTTCTTGTCCAGGACATATGCGCCCCAGCACGAAGGCCGGGGGATTCGGGGGTCGAATTTGGCGTCGATGAGCAGGTCCACGGCAATGTGGTCTTCGAGGACGGCGATGTTGCGCTCGCGGCGCACGGCTTCGAGCAAAGCCCGCATGATCTCCCGGCCCGTCGCGTCGGTGGCGTGCAGAATGCGGCGACGGCTGTGGCCGCCCTCCCGGGCGAGGTCGTAGTCGTTGTCTTCCTCGGCTCCCGAGCGCAGGGAAAAGTTGGTGCCCAGTTCGATCAAGTCGCGCACGCGCTCCGGTCCCTCGCGCACCACGCCGGCTACGATCTCCGGATGGCAGAGGCCGGCGCCAGCAGCCAGAGTGTCCCGCTCGTGCTCTGCGAAGCTGTCTTCGGGGCTCCAGACCGAAGCGATTCCGCCCTGCGCGTAGGTGGTGGCGCTTTCGGGCAGGCGGGTCTTGTTGATGACTACAACCGTCCCCGTCCTGGCGGCCTTGAGGGCGAAAAAAAGACCTGCCAGGCCGCTTCCGATGACCAGGTAGTCCGCGTGCTCGGGCATGCGGACCATATGGCACTGGAGCCGGAGTGGGCGCAAGCGAGGCATCCCGAGGCTCTGCTTTTACCTCGCACGTCGCCTCGCGTTCTGGCACTCGCAGCGGGGGAGGTGCGAACCGGCCTGCATCTCCGGCGCGCCCCGTCCAGCCCAGCCGTGACCCGTCGAAGCGAAGGGCTGCTTGCCGAGCGCGGCACGGGGCGCAACGGGCGCGCGCGGCCCCAGGGCGCGGCGAACCAGCCGGTTCCTCGCGGCCCTGCGCTGCCGGGTTGCCAGGGCGCCTGGGTGATCGTTGAGGCCCGAGGCGCTTGGCGGGGCCGCAGGTTTGCGGGCAGCCGGTGTGCCGGCGGCGCAAATTTCGATTGACGGCTTTTCCAGTGTTTTGTACCTTTCGCCTCCGCGATGCGGAGGCTCGTGAGTTTGGCGGTGATGGCTGCGGCCGCGGCGGCCGCGGTACCCGGGCGCGCGGACATTTACATGTACCGCGACAAACGGGGCGTGCTTCACTTCAGCAACGCGCCCGCGGAACCGGGTTACCGCTTCTTCATGGAAGAGGCCCCGCGGTTTTCCTTGCCCGGGTATCGCGACCCCGCCCGCGCTCGGATCTACGATCCCATCATTCGGGCGGCTGCGTCTCGCTATGGGGTCGACGCGGCCCTGGTCAAGGCCGTGATCCGGGCGGAGTCGGATTTCGTCCCGGTCGCCCGTTCCCCGAAGGGCGCTCTCGGGCTCATGCAGCTCATGCCGGCTACCGCCCGGTTGCACCAGGTTTCGCGGGTCTACGATCCGGTGGAGAACATCGAGGGCGGAGTGCGGCACTTGCGGCTGCTGCTCGATCGCTACGGCGGCAATGTGCGCCTCGCGCTGGCCGCGTACAACGCAGGGCCAGGGGCCGTAGACGCGCACGGCGGCGTGCCGCCGTATCCGGAGACCTGGGAATACCTCGAGCGGGTCTTGCGTTTTCGAGAGCTGTATCGGCGCGACGGGGGCTAGGTCGCTGCCTGCGAGGGCGGCCTTCCTTGCTCCATGCCGTTTCCGCGGCGACCGGTAGCGCCGCGAGAGCGACTCTTACCAGCACCACGCGGTTGCAGTATAGGGGACGCGTCTGTGTGGAGTCTCCGTGGCGGCTGTGCCCAACCTCCTCAGCCTTTTTCGGATCGCTTTGATCCCGGTGCTCGTGCTCCTGTTGCGCCGCCCGGACCCGACCACGGCTCTGGTAGCGACGGGAACTTTTTTTCTCGCCTGCCTGAGTGACTTCTTCGACGGCTACTTTGCGCGCCGGCACGCGTACACGACCAACGTGGGGAAGTTTCTCGATCCCCTGGCGGACAAGCTGATCGTGATGGCGGCTCTGACGATGCTCGCCGCGATGCCGCGCGAGCCGCGCGTTCCCGGGTGGATGGTCGTCGTCGTGGTCGGCCGGGAGCTGGCCGTCACGGGCTTGCGAGCCATCGCTTCCGGCGAAGGACTGGTTCTGGCTGCGGAGGAGCTGGGCAAGTACAAGACCGTCTTGCAGATGTTCGCGGTGCACGGCCTGCTGATGCACTATCCGCGCTTCGGCATCGATTGGCATGCGGCCGGGATGTACTTTCTCTGGTTGTCCATGATCGTCGGCGTGTGGTCGGCCGTGGACTACCACGTGAAGGTCTACCGCGCCGTGGGTCTTGGCGGCCGGGGCGTCAGAACTCGAACTTGACGACAACTTCGGCGGCGGAGCCTGCCGGCGAGGTGCGGGCGTCGACGAGATCGCCGCCGACGTACAGGTGCACGGTCAGATCTGTCGCAGAGTCGATCTTCGTGAAGACTCCAGTCACGCGGGTGCTTGCGTCTTCGAGATAAATCGTGGCTGGCGTCGCCCCGCCGCTCAAGATGTGGCTGCCGAGCAAGTCGCCAATGGTGGCTGTGAAGAGGAGGCTCGAGCCGAAAACGTCGAAGCGGACTTCGGGTGCTCCCGAGAGCAGTTGGCCGCGGCACGGCGCGGCAGGAGTGCCAACGGGGAGCGGCTGCAGGCCCGTGTGGACGGGAGTTGCCGCGGTGGGATCGTTCCGGCGAAGCGGCACGCTTTCCGCGCCGAGGAAGATCTGGATGTCGGAGAGCGGCGCGCTGCCCGCAGGGTCGACGACGATCTGAACGTCGGGCCGCGCATTTTCGAGAAAAAATCGGTAGGGGGCTCGGAAGGAGTCCAAGCCCATCGGCGGGCAGGGATAGTGGACGGCGTTCTGGGCCCGAATCTCGACGACCTGAAACGGAGTGCCGGTGACGCCGTTGACGTCGATGCGGATTTCTTGTGGCGCCTGGGGTGCGGCTTCGCGGCTGCCGCATCCCGCAGGCAGCGCGCTGGCCAGAAAAAGCAGCCCGCGCAGCAGTGCCGAGCGCGCTCGCATTGCACGCGTCCCCGGCCGGTGGCGAGCGGAGATGCAGCGCAGCACTCGGCGCGCGAGCGCCTGGTGCAGGTCCGGGGTTGTGTCTCCCCGAAGGCCCAGGGCTTTTCGGGTCTGCCCTCTCATAGCCCGGGTGCGAATTTCTGGATTCTGTGGTTCATCGTGTCGGCAATGTAGACCGCTCCGCTCGCGTCGACGGCAATTCCAATGGGCCGGTTGAAATCGCCGCGGCCGGATCCCGTCTTGCCCCACACCCCCGTGAGCTTGCGGCTGCCCGCATACCGCGCGAACCGGTGGTTGAAGGAGTCGGTGACCAGGATTTCCTCGCCGGCCACGTCGATGTACGGCTCGGTGTAAAACTCCTCCCACCCGAAAACCTGCCATTCGTGGAGGAACTTTCCGCTGGCGTCGATG
>JBBIUR010000090.1:10879-13426 GCA_037440145.1 Myxococcales bacterium
ACTGCAGTCGCCGGTTACCGGTGTCGGCGACGACGATGCGGCCCTGTCCGTCGATGGCAATGCCCACGGGCTCGATGAACTCGCCCGGCCGCGAGCCCTCCTTGCCCCAGGCACGCAGCCGCTGCCCGCCCGCCGTATAGGCCAGGACGCGCTTGTTCCCCGTGTCCGTCACGTAGACCGTCCCGTCGGATGCCACCGCGACGCCGCGCGGTCCCCAGAAGCCCGGATTGTCCTCGTGCCACTCGAGCAGATAGCGCCCGTTGCTGTCGAACTTCTGGATGCGGTGATTCCAGGTGTCCGCGACGTACACCGCTCCATCGGGGCCGACGGCGACTCCGCACGGGTCTTTGAACTGCCCCGGGCCGTCGCCCTCGCTGCCCCATGCCGCGAGAGGCTGACCCGCCGGCGAAAGCTTCTGGATGCGGTCGTTGCCCGAGTCGACGACGTAGAGGTTCCCAGCCGAATCCAGCGCGATGTCCCGCGGCTCCTGAAATTCCCCGAGTTCACTGCCGCGGCGGCCCCAGATTGCCGAACTTTCCCGTGGGCTCGGGTTGACCGGATAGCCGCGCGGTGCGGGCGGGGGGTTCACGGCAATCGTCGCGATCGCCGTGCCGGGCTCGATTTGCCGGTAGACGTACATCAGGGCGTCGCTCGATCCATTGCCGTTCCACGCGACCCTGGTGAACAGCCACCGCAATAACTTCGGAGCGTTGAGGGACCTCCAGTCAGGCTCCCACCATCCGCGGATCTCGAAGACTTCGCGCCGGTACTTCTCTGCGAGCGGCTTGTCGAGGGCGGTCACTTCCCGGTCGACGACGACGATGGGGGTATCCACGTTCCGGATGTCCGCTGCCCAGTTCACCGGGTAGTGGCGCAGGTACCAGCTCAACGGCCACGTGGCGTTGCCCGAAACCGCAAGCCGCGTCTGCGTGCCTGTCCCGAGCTTCGCGGCCACTTCCTCGACCGTCCGCATAACGCGTTCGGTGATGTCATACGTGGATTGCACGTACACCAGCATTTCTGCGTGCCGGGCTTCCTTCGGTTCGCGCGGGTTGGGCGCGTCGTATAGGTAGTTCACGGCGATCATCGACCAGGTAGTCAAGGCCGCGAGTGCGCCGAGCGAGAGGAGCACGGGCGGCCGCAGCACGGCCCCCGACTCGATGATCTCCCGGTACCACGTTGCCGCTACCAGTCCCAGGGGGAGGAGCATCGGCACGAGGAGCCAGGGGACTTTCTCCTGCGCCCAGCCGTAAATCCCGAGCGCGCCGACAGCCCACAGGATGGCGAAGCGCGTGAAGCGGTCCGGAACCCACTTGGTTGCCAGCGCAGCGAGCGCGACGAGGATAACGAGCATGAGCAGCAAGCCGCGGTGGGCGAGCAGGCCGGGATAGGAAGTCGCCGGGAGCAGGAAAGAGGCGGCGAACAGCAGCGCGCACGCCGAGGCCGCATAGTGCAGGGCGCGGCTCAGGCCCGGCCTTGCGGGGAGGCGGAATAGCGGGCCCAGCAGCATCGCGAACAAGGGGAAGAAGATCAGTTGCTCGTAGAGCGAGAGCTGCGGCACGTAGTACCACCAGGGACCCCCGATGCGCTTGATCTGGTGCTGGCCCCACCAGTAGGTGAGGGCGCGCGAGACTCCGTTCCAGTTCTCGGGATGGGTGAAAAACGATGTATAGAGAGTGAGCCAGACCGCAGCGAAGATCGCGCCGCTGGTCGCGCCGGGGATCAAGGCGCGGCGCAGCAACGCGGCCGTTTCCCCCCAAGCGGCCTTCCAGGCAGCTCTCCGGTCCGCGGCGCCGAGCACCTCCCACAACATCATGCCGGCGAAGCTCGCCAGGAACAGCGGGGTGAGCAGGTACATGTCCTCCTTGGTGCAGAACGCCAGCGCCAGCGCCGCGGCGCTCCAGTACAGGCAGGGCGCGTGGCGCGTCTCCCCATACCGGAAGGCCCAGTAAATTGCGGCCACGTTGCACAGCGCCAGGTAGATGTCATGGCGCAAGAACCGGCTGAAGTAGACCATTGCCGGAGAGAACGTCATCAGCGCCAAAAAGGCGAGGGCGCCCCACCGCCCCAGGTAGCGCCGCAAGGGCCAGGCAAAGGCGAGGACGCCCGTGCCGAACAGCACCGCGCTCAGGCGCGCGGTGAAGTCCGTGTCGCCGAACAGGAAGAACATCAGCGCCGTTGCGAAGTACAGCACGGGGCCGTGGTAGACGGGGTCGTAGCGGTAGTCGGAGATGCCGTCTTGTGTGATCTTCCAGGAGAAGAAGGCGTGAATGGACTCGTCGTGATGCTGCGGCTTCTGGTGGAGCAGCAACAATCGGAGCCCGAGCGCCAGGGCGAGAAGCGCCGCGTAGGCTACCTGCTCTAAGGTGTACCGGCCGAGTTTGCGGTCGAGCGCGCTCTCTGCCATACGGGTCGAATCACCGCTCCCGGAGGGGCTCGGGAAAGGCCATGCTGTCTATCCGCCGACTACTGCCATGTCAAACGACGAAAAGCGAAACCCGGTGCTCCGGGCAGCGCGGGTCGCTCAGAGCCGCGGACCCGCGGGCC
>JBBIUR010000091.1:0-6065 GCA_037440145.1 Myxococcales bacterium
ACAGAAACGGCGCCACGCGGAGCCACCGGAGCCAAAGGCAGGCGGCCCGCCGGGCTCGGTCCCCGTCCGGCGCGTGCTGCACGGGGCCCACGGCCCCTCACCTCGCAGCGGCCGCCGCCCGGCGCTCCGGGGGCGCGGAGAACTGCAACTGATAAAGCCGGTAGTACAACCCTCGAGCCTCCAGCAGCTCCTGATGCGTGCCGCTTTCCCGAATGCGCCCGCGATGCAAAACGAGAATGCGGTCCGCACTTTCGACCGTCGACAGCCGGTGGGCAATCACGATTGCCGTGCGGTTCCGAAACAGTTCCCGCAGGGCCTCTTGGACCAGGTGCTCGGTCTCCGGGTCGACGCTCGCCGTCGCTTCGTCCAGGACAAGGATTTCCGGGTCGTAGGCAAGCGCCCGCGCGAAGGCGATCAGCTGGCGCTGGCCGGTGGAAAAGTTGTATCCGCGCTCGCGGACGAGCTCTTCGTAGCCGCCGGGCAGTCTTTCGATGAATCGGTCCGCGCGAACCCGCCGGGCCGCCGCTGCGACTTCCGCCGGCCCGAGATCGCGGCGGCCCAGCGCGATGTTCTCTGCCACCGTCCCCGCGAACAGAAACACGTCTTGAAACACGACCCCGATTCGCCGCCGCAGCGCTTCGGTGTCCCAATCCGCCAGCGCGCGGCCCTCGACGCGGATGGTGCCTCGCGGAACCTCGTAGAAGCGCGCCAGAAGCTTGATCACCGTGCTCTTGCCGGCTCCTGTAGGGCCCACCAGCGCGACGGTCTCCCCCGGTTCGACCCGGAAGCTCACATCGCGCAGCACGTACTCGTCGCCCCGGTATGCGAACCACACGCGATCGAACTCCACGGACCCAGCGCGTCCCACCCCACTGCGCGCCTTGCCCCCTCTGGGTTCCGCAGGCGTATCGAGAAGCTGGAACACCCTCTCGGCCGCCGCCATCGCCGACTGCATCACCGCGTACTTGGTTGAGAAATCGCGGATGGGTACGAAGAACCTCTGGATGTACTCGAAGAATGCCACGAGCGTCCCCAGCGCCAGCGCGCCTCCCAGGATCCGGCTCCCTCCGTACGCGAGAACCAATGCCATCGACGCCGAGCTCACGGTCTCCGCGAGCGAGAACAGAGCGGCCTCGTACACGTTGGAAAGGTGGTATGCGCGGCGATGCGCGTCGTTGAACCGGTCGAAGGTGCGGAACGCGTGTTCCTCGCGAGCGAACAGCTGGATCACGCGCATCCCAGAAATCGCCTCCTGCAAGTACGCGTTGATGCGGGCCACGCGCTCCCGGATGCGCCGGTAGTTGTCGCGGGCTTTGACGCGGAAGAAGTTGATCGCGAGAATCATCAGGGGAACCAGCGAGAGGGTCACCAACGCCAAGCGCACGTCGATGGCGAACATGATGCCCATGATGCCCAACAGCATCACCGCATCCATCAAGATGGTCAGGGCCCCCGCCGCGAACATCTCGCTGATCACGTCCACGTCAGTGGTCAGGCGCGTCACCACGCGGCCTACCGGATTTCGGTCGAAGAACGAAAGCGGTAGGCGCTGGACATGCGTGAAGAGGTCCCGCCGCAGGTCGGCGAGGCTCCTCAAAGCCACGGACATCGTCAGCGCGTACTGGAGATAGAAAAAGGCGAACTCGGCCACCATGGCTCCGAGATACGCCAGCGCCAGAATCCGGAGGCCGCGCACGTCGCCGCGAGCCACGTAGCGGTCGATGCCGACTTTCAGCAGATAGGGCCGCACCAGCATGGCGACGGAGGTGGCGGGCAAGCTCGCGACGGCAAGCCAGAACCACCGCCGGTATGGGCGCACGTACACCCAAAGGCGCGCCATCAAGCGCGCGTCGTACGCCTTGCCCAGCTGTTCCTCGGGGTGCAGTGCCTCCGCTTCCGCCATCGACAGCCCTCGCCGCTCACAGCTCGGCGATTTCCTCTTCCAGGCGCTGGCGGCGGAAAAGCTCGGCGTAGATACCGTCGCGCGCTAAGAGCGACGCGTGATCGCCCTCTTCCACCACCCGGCCGTCGTCGAGCACGACGATCCAATCCGCATCCTGTACCGCAGACAGGCGGTGCGCGACGACAATCCAGGTGCGAGACCCGCTCAGGGCCCGGAGCTGCGCCAAAATCCGTTCCTCCGTCCGCGCATCGACGCTCGAGAGAGCGTCATCGAGTACCAAAATGGGAGCGTCCCGGTAGAGCGCGCGCGCCAGCGTGAGCCGCTGGCGCTGGCCACCTGAAAGCAGGACGCCGCGTTCTCCCACCACCGTGTCATACCCCGCAGGCAGTGCCCCGATTTCGGCCGCGATGCCGGCCGCCTCGGCCACCTGGTGCAGCCTGGCGGGGTCGACGACGTCCACCCCGAACGCGATGTTTTCCCGAATCGTCGCCGAGAACAGGAACGGGTCTTGCGGCACGACAGCAATGGCGCGGCGCAGGTCTGCCAGCGAAAGCTCGCGAACGTCGTGGCCATCGATCAGGATCGCACCGCCCGTGGCGTCGAAAAGGCGCGGCAGCAACTGAACCAGCGTCGACTTCCCTGCTCCCGTGCGGCCGACAATCGCGAGCTTCTTGCCCGCGGAGATCCGCAGCGACACGCCGCGCAGCGCCGGCTGCCCGTCGCGGCGCGTCGGGTAAGCGAACTCCACGTCGCGGAATTCGACGGCCCCGCGCACTGCCCCGATGGCCTTGGGGTGCGGTGGATCGGTAATCGAGGGACGAACGGCGAAGACTTGCTCGAGCCGCTGCATCGCCGCCCGCCCCCGCTGCACGATCGAGATCATCCACCCCAGCGCCATGGTCGGCCACGCGAGCATGTTCAGATACGCGATGAATGCCACCAGGTCCCCAACGCTCAGCCGGCCCGAGATCACGTGCGCGCCGCCGTACGCCAGCACCGCCAAGGTGCCCAGCCCCGCGGCACTCTGCATTGAGGGAAACATGCGGGCGCGGACGCGCGCCAGGCGCAGTGCCTCCTCGGTGAATGCCGCATTGATGCGGGCGAACTTTTCCTCCTCGGCGGCCGCCCGAACGTATGCCTTCACGATCGGAATGCCGCTCACTGCTTCCTGCACCCGGCTGCTCATGTCCGCCAGGCCTGCCTGCACGCGGACACTGCGCTCCATCAACTGGCGGCTGTACCGCTTCACCACCCATAGGAGCACGGGATAGGGAGACAGAGCGACGGCTGTGAGAAGGGGATCCATGGAGACCATGATGGAAATCGCGTACGCGTAGTAGACGGGCGTATTCAGCACGTTGAGAATCCCGGGGCCGAGCAGCATGCGGATCGCGCCGACATCGTTGACCAGGCGCGACATGAGATCGCCGGTCTGCTGCTCGAGGTAATACGACTGCGGCAGTTTCAAGAGATGCGCGAAGAGGTCGTTCCGCAAATCGTATTCTACGTCTCGTCCCGCGTTGAAGATGACGAACCGGGAGAACGTGCGCACGATCCCTTGCAGCAGGGCCGTTACGACGATCCCCGCGGCGCAGTAGGCAGTGCGCCTCCAGGGGCCGCCGCTTTCGATCGTGTTTACGCCTACCTTCAACAGGTAAGGTACAAGCATAGCGAGCGATGCAGTGCCTAGCAGGAACGCCGCACCCAGGGCGTATCGCCACCAGTAGCGCGCGAGATAGCGACTCAATCGACCCACAGCGGCCCTATAATGGAGAGAGGGCGCAACCGGCGCAATGCAGCGCAGGGCGCTGCCGGCCGTTGCCGGTCTCTACGGAGACACCGTCATGGGCTGCCGCGGATTTCTGCATTCGGCCGGCAGCCGGCGGTGAGGGGTTGGTAGCGCGAGGCGCAGCAACCTTTCGCGCCGCTGTCGCGGGTGTGGAGGAACTTTCGCACGCGCGCTCGCAGCACAGCGTTGCGAAGCCTCCCCCGCGAGCCCGAAGCCGGCAGTGGCGCACAGTGCACTCGCGCGGACCCGGCTTGTGCGGGCTCTTGCAGTACCCCGCAAGCACGCGGGCAGGGCGGGGGCGGCAAGCTCGACGCTTAAGCGCCCATCGCGCGGCGAACACCAAGACCTCCCGCCTCGCCCAGAGAATATTCTGTGCGGTCAGCGGAGATCCCGGTCCTGCAAGGGGAAGAATCGAGGAAGCCGGTACGCGCGCAAACCGCTAGCGGCGCGCGCCGGCCTGGGGCACGCCAGAAACCCGGGAATCTCCGCTGCTCACCGAGTTGCCGGCTTGCCCACCCACACCTCCAGGGAGCCGAATTTGCCGCGCTCCGGGCCGCGCACTTTCTCGCCCGGATTGCCGCTCTTTTTTTGTGCCCCTGAACGCCAGGTGGGCGAAAGCACATCGCCGAACGCCGCCGCGATGTCGAGGTAACCGTCGCCGTTCACGTCGCCAACGGCCACTCCCCAGGTGCGCTCCTTGCCAGTGGCTGGCAGACCGGAGTCCTCCAGGTACGTCCAATTGCCCTTGCCATCCCCCTTGAAGACGAAAATACCGTACACCCCGCCAATCTCGTTCAACGCCGTCTTGCCCGCGGCCACTACGTCCAAGTTGCCGTCGTGGTCCAGGTCCCCGAAGGCCACGCCAAGTGCGTTCATAGGCAGAATGCCCTGTGAGGAGCTGCGGTAGGTCCCGTCAGCTTGCTGCAAGAAAACCTCGACGCCGGGGATCGCTGCCCCCGTCACGATGTCCAGCTTGCCGTCGCGGTTCACATCGCCGACATCGATCCCCCAGTAGAGTCCGTGAATATCGGGAGCCGGCAATCCCCCCGAAGCCTCGTGCCAGTGGCCCGCGCCGTCCCCGAGGAATACGCGGGGCCCGGCCGAATACGCGGCCGCGATGTCCAGCTTGCCATCGCCGTTCATATCCGCCATCACGATACCGTTTCCCCACTCCTCGAGAGGTAGGCCGTCCGATGTCTCCTCCCACGTCCCCTTGCAATCCCCTTTGTACGCGCGGATCCCCTCCTCCTGCGCGGTCACGATGGCGAGGTCAGGACAGCCGTCGCCGTCGAAGTCGCCGACCGCTACGTCCTCCGATCCCACCGTCGGCAGTCCAGACGATGCGTTCCTCCAATTGCCCGTCCCGTCGCCGAAGAACGCGTAAACCCCGTTGCAGTGATCCGCAATTGCGAGGTCCATCTTCCCGTCCCGATTTAGATCCCCGAAGTCAACTCCACCGCCGCAGAAGGTCTGGCGAGGCAAGCCATTTGAGGCGTCGAACCAGTTCCCTTTTCCGTCCGTTCGATACACCCATGGCCCGTCCGCAAGCCGCGAGATCGCAGCGAGATCAGCGTTGCCGTCCCCGTCAATGTCCCCTAGGGCAATTTGAGATTTCCAAATCTTTCCCGTGGGAAGGCCCTGCCGGGCAGGCTCGAACCGAACCGGCGCCGCGGACGGACGGGCGACTTTGCGGGGCGCCACCTTGCAGCCACCCAAACCTACAAAGGCGATTGCCACGAAACAGCCAGCGGTCACCCTGAGACAAACCATCAGCAAAACCCTCCTTACTGCTCCGCACGCCGAATTCCGGTCGCCCGGCGCCTGTTGCTCCAGGCGAGGCCCGCCCGCCCTGGCACAAAAAGCACGCGCTGCTTAGCAAACCCCCCCGCCACCGTCAAGTTTCACAAACGGGGACGTAGTTTCATTTTGGGGGACGTAGTTTCACGCGCGCATTGCGTTGCCGCACCCGCTCTGGCCCCGACGAGGTCGCGCCCGCGGCCGGCGCCCCGGCCCAACGCCCAAGTCTGGCGCCGCGCGGAAATTCCCTCTAAAAAAGGACAATGCATGCGAAACACGCACCCGAGAGAAAAACGCCAATCCGTCAACTACAGCCAGCCACTGCGAAACCAGCCCTGCGAAGTGAAACTACGTCCCCCAAAATGAAACTACGTCCCCGAAAATGAAATAGCGGCGGGCTTTTCCGCTTGACAACTAGGGGCGGTTCAAGTATCTCGGGCACGCTTCCGCTGCGGAGGATGGTGTGGGATTTACGGTGACCGTTAGGGCTTGTCGCAGCGAGAGGCGGGGCATGTTCTGGAAAGGCCCCGCCAGCCTGGTGTAGATCTCGGTGGAAACCCTATCATAAAAAAAAAA
>JBBIUR010000091.1:6075-13412 GCA_037440145.1 Myxococcales bacterium
GGCCGGCACCGCCGCGGCCCCGGGGGCGTGGGGGGGCGGCTTGGGCCGCTCGGGAAAGGAGAGTGGCAATGAGCAAAGCGACGGGGCGTCCGTTCCGCCTGGGCCTCAGCGCCCTTGCGGCCGCAGCAGCAATTGCGGCCGGGGCCATCGGCGCCAGAGCAGATGTCTCGACGGAGGAGAGCGGGTCGATCTTGATCTTCCCGAAAGTGCTGAACGACGGCACGCGCGACACGATCATCCAGATCTCCAACACCGGCAACACGCTGGTGCACGCGCACTGCTTTTACACGGATGCTCGGCCCGTGAACCCGAACCTGCCTCCCGGTCCAACGAACCCGCCCTTGTGGCAAGAGGTCGACTTCTTCATTTGGCTCACGCGCCAGCAACCCACGCACTGGCAAGTCAGCAAAGGGCGATCGGTCAATCCGCGAGACAGCCTATTCGCTTATGACTCCGGTATCGATCCGGGCCTCGTGCCTCCGGTCGGCCAAGGATTCGTGGGCGAGCTGGTATGCGTGGAGGTTGGCAACGACGGACTCCCAGTGAGCGGCAATAAGCTCAAGGGGGAAGCGACGCTGCGGAGCACCGCGGGTGGGGACGTGAGCAAATATTCGGCGATTGCCATTCAAGGGGGCCCCAGCGCAGGGGCAACGGGGCGCACGCTCCAGCTGGACAATGACCAGTACAACGCTTGCCCCGATGTGCTTCTGTTCCAGCACTTTGCAGCCGACGCGATTAGCCCGGTGGTCGGCGAGCCGAACAACTTGGGGCCGTGCGTCGGCAACAATTGCGAGATCCACACGGAACTCACCCTGGTCCCCTGCTCGCGCGACTACGAGAACCGGATTCCAGGCCGCCCGATAGTCGGCTTCGAGATCTTCAACGAATTCGAGCAAAAAATCTCTGGTCCGCCGCGCACCGTGGATTGCTGGTTCAATGAGGACCTGCGCAGCTCGGGCTTCAACGGCGCCTTCAGCACGGCCACGCTCGGCACACTGACCGCCTACACGCGCATCCAGCCCGTCGGGAACAACGGCGGGGTACTCGGCATCGCCGAGGAAACGCATACGGACAGCAACAACTTCGCCGCACGTGCGGCCTTCAACCTCAAGATCGAGGGCAGCCGCGGCGTCGTCGACCAGATCGTTTTGACCGGCGAATGAGCGGGCGCGCTCGGAAGCTTGGTGGACAAATGCCGACCTTCTCCAGCTTTCAGGAAAGGAGACATGCAATGAGGACGACGAAGGGAATTCCGTGGCGCATGGGCCGGTGGGGTCTGGTCGCCGGAGCTGTGCTTGTGTTGGAAGCGGGTGGTGCATGGGCGGCAACAGGCACGTGCACGAATCCCGACGATTGCAAGATCGGCAGCGACCGGGCGGCGTCGATCGTCGTGTTTCCGAAGATCGTCGTCGACACGTCCAATGGGATCGACACCGTGGTCCAGCTCGCCAACGTGAGCGAGCGGCGAACCATAGACGTGCTTTGCTTTTACATCGACGGTGTCGATTGCTCGCCGCGTAATTTTCCGCTGCGGCTCACGAAGCGGCAACCGATCTCCTGGAAAGCGAGCGAGGGGCTTCCGTTCCTCCCCTGCGACCCGGTGGCGCTCCAGCAAGACCCCAATCGGGTGTGCCAGCGGGATGACCAAGGCAACCTGATCTTCAACTCGGGTAGCGTTCCGCCGGTCGAAGACGACCCGTTCACGGGAGAGCTAAAGTGCTTCCAGGTGGACGAGGAGGGCAATCCCGTCGATTTCAACGAACTGATCGGCGAGGCAACTATCATCCACACTAACTTCTCTGGGCTAGACGCCCGCAAGTACAATGCGATCGGAATCCAGGGAATCCCGGGGCGCCAGAACAGCGACAAAGTTCTGTGTCTCGGTGGGGATGCGACCGCCGACTGCCCAACTGGAGCCGAGTATGCTGGTTGCCCGCAAACCCTCGTGATGGACCACTACTTCGACAGCGCGCCGGCGACGACCTCCGACGGACCGGTGGTGAGCGACCTCACCCTCGTACCCTGCGCAGAAGAACTGGAAACCGGCACGGAGCCAATCCCGCAACTGACGACAGTGCAACTCCTGGTCTTCAACGAGTTCGAGCAGCGCTTCTCGACGTCCTTCCGCACGGGGTGCTTCGACGAGCGGCGGCTCTCGGACATCGATACGAGGGAAGGAGACGCCGACGACAGTTACTCTATCTTTAACTTCGCCGTGCAGGGAACGGTGACGGGCCAGACACGAATCCGGGCGGTTGGAACCCCCACCGAAGCGCGCGGCCTTTTGGGCCTCCTCGAGGAAACCCACGTGTGTGGTACGGGACCAGGTGACCAGTGCACCGACGCAATCAACTTGCACCACCAGGGGCGCCGTCCGGTCCCGGACATCATCCGGCTGCCGTGACGAGCCCGCTGGAACCGGAACGAAAAGGCCGGGGAATTCCCCGGCCTTTTTTGTTGCTGCGCATTGCCGCCCGCGGCAGCCTCGGATAAAAAGCCCGCCCATGCGGAGCCGCCGCTGCGCTGGAAACGCACGACGGGCCAGCAAGCCGGTACATCTCTGGTCCGCTTTCTCTCCGCTAACCGAACCTCGCCCTCGCAGGCGCAGGCGGGCGGGGAGGTACCTCCAGTTCACAATGCCTACCGGTGCACGTAGAAGCGACAGCGGGCGGCTCCTCCCAGCGGTGCTCACCGCTTTGCTCGCAACTCCTATCCTCGGGGTCCCGCCCGACGCGACAAGCACGGAGGTGGCTGCAGATCAACCGGGCGCAATTCTCCTGTTCCCGAAGATCGCCGTGGACGAGAGCCGTGACACCATCGTTCAGATCAGCAACGCCTCCGGAAAACCCATTTTCGCGCGCTGTTTTTACACCGCGCCGGACGAAGACCCCCTTTCCGGCGAGCCGATCTGGGCTACGGTAGACTTCCGCATTGCACTCACGCAGTCCCAGCCCACGGTCTGGGTTGCCAGCGCCGGGCGGCCCGCTGTGCCACCCGACCGGCCGCCAGAATTGGATCCCGGGCCCGTGCCTCCGCTAGCTCCCGGGTTTTTGGGCGAGCTGCGCTGCATTGCAGTGAACGTGGCCGAGCAGCCGATCTCAGCCAACGCTCTGGTCGGGTCGGCTACCATCGTCGACCGCAGCCGAAACCAACTCCTGCGCTACCCGGCCATTTCGGTCATCGGCTTACCGGGAAATAATCGCGACAACACTCTGCTCCTGAACAACGTCGAGTACAGCACCTGCCCCCGAATGCTGATCCTCGATCACTTCTTCGACGGTGCCGTCGATCCGGTTCTCCAACTGCCCGTGCGCACGACCCTGACCCTTGTCCCCTGCAGCGCCGATCTCGAGCGAAACCGCCCCGGAGCCGCACTGCTCCAGTTCGACGTGTTCAACGAATTCGAGCAGCGCCTCTCTGCGAGCCTTTTCGTCGAATGCTTCGCCGACCTCTCCCTGACCACCATCTCAGGCACTGCTTTTAACGCGGCCGTCCAGGGCACCCTCGTTGGCCAAACCCGAATCCGGCCCATTCCGGACGGCGATGTCGCCACTGGCCACGGAGTTGTCGGCCTCGCGGAAGAATCTCGCGGTGCCGCCGGCCCGGCAACAGCGATTTCCCTGCATTTCATCCCGGGCAGCTTGCAAGGCGACGTGCTCGTCCTTCCGCCATTGTTCTGAATCCACCACCTCCATTTCAGGGAAGCCCGGCGGCGCGCGGCGATGAACCCAAACCCACGAGCGTGAGCTGCGCGCGCACTTCGACCTCCTGCGGGTTCGTCCTGTCGTTGAACGCAAGATCGAAGCCCCAGCAATCGCACAGCGACAGGAGACGGATCCCGAAGTGATTCTCGAGAATCTCCGCTGCTTTGACGTCGTACCGCGTGGCGTAAAAGAACCCCAAGAAGTCCGTCAGGTGCAACAGCAGCGAAGCATCCACCTGGTGCAGGATGTTTTGGGTAATGATGCGATAGCCGAGGCTCAGCGCACTGCGGCCCTCGATCGCTGTCGGGGCAAGATGGGCCGGCTGGCGCGGATCGCTCAGGCGCAGCGACACCGCCGCGGCCGAAATGTCCCCGTCACTCGCATCGTAACTCGAGCGCACCGAAATCGAGGCTGCTCGCGCCGGGTTCGCCCGCACCGCCACGTCGATGTCCGAAAAGTGGTCGCTCCCTGGGCCCCCAGCGGGCTCCCCAACCGGAGGGATCGTCCGGCTGATGTCATAGCTCTCCGCGACCGACAAACTCCCGAGTTCGCGGACTGCCGGGACGCTTCCAGCGGTCTGCCCGCCTCCCGTTCCCACGTCTTTTGCCAACAGCCGGCTGGCCACGCCAAAGGTTACCAAGTTCCGATGATTCACGCGGTCGTTGTCGTCAAAAACCGGCAGATTCGACTGCTCCACTTCCGGGACATACTGGTACGCGAAAAATGGCTCGATCGTGTGGCGCAAGCGCCCTGCCCCCCCTTCCCCATACCGATAAACCCGGCTCAGTTCGCTCGCCACCTCCGGGCCCGCCTCGAAAATCTGCCGCGATGCAAAGGACGGGAGATGCAGCACGAACTTCCCGTGGGACGCCGGGTCGAACCCTCCCACCATATGCTGCTCCGTCAACGCATACGCCGTTTCCCGCAATCCCAAGCGCGCTGTGGCGTACACGGGCCACGGCGTGCGCAGCGGCAACCAAACCACAGGCCTGGCGTCGAAGCGAAACCCGTCCACACCGCGGCTGCGCTGAAACCCGGTAAGATCGAGCTCTGCCGACGCGTGCGCCCGATCGCCGAACAGGCGCTGCCCCCACGCTCGAAGTTGCGGAACCCGCTGGAATGTCAGCGCGTCGCCCCGCACCAGATCCTGGTAGTACTTGCTCTCCAGCGCGAGTGCTGCCCGGCCCCAGTTCCGCACAACACCGACGCGCGACTCCGTGTATCGCCGCGTCCGGTTTGCAACATCGCGCCGGTAATCCACGCGAAATATATTGATCTCGCGCAAAAAGTGATCGTCGCTGACGAGGAACAAGTCTGCATACCCTTGCGCGCCCAACGGCAAGCTCTGCGAATGCTGCCCCCCCAAGCTCCACCGATTTCGCGGCACCTCGCGCACGGGCCCGCCGACCGTCGTGGCAGCGCGCCGCTCCGCGCCCCGGAGGAACTCGTTGAAGTAGGAAAGCTGGACTTCTCCGGCGGTCCTCTGGGTCAGTGCATACCGGTATTCTCCCAAGAAACCACCCCGAGCGTTCGTCTCCAGATCGGCGGCAAAGGTGGCGTCGTGGCTGCGGCTTAGCGCCCAGTAAAACGGGACGATCGCCTGAAAGCCCCGTCGGTTCGAAAATCCGAAGTGCGGCAAAAGGAAGCCGCTTTGCCGCTCGCGAGCAACTGGAAACCATGCACGCGGAAGGTAGATCAGCGGCTGCCCCAGCACGTTGAACGTTCCGCCCTCGAGGCGCCCAAAACCCCCGATGTCAACATCGACCTTTTTGCCAGAGATGCTCCAGCTCGGAGGCCCTCCGCCGCACAGGCAGGTGGTGAACGTTCCGTTCTCGATTCGGTATCGCTGCCCCAAACCCTTCTCGATCCGATCGCCAATAAGGGAGAAGCGATACCGCTGAGATCGGACCTCGGCCCCCTTGAGCCAGCCGGTCTCGTCGTCGAGGCGAATGGAAAGAGCATCGGCAAACAAGGCCCCGTCTGGCTCGGTGATCACCACGTGGCCCCGAGCCTCCGCCTCGCCCGTGGTTCGGTTGAGCTCCACCTCCGCCGCCCGCAACTCCACGTCTCCCCTCCGGATCACCACACCTCCCGTCGCCCGCACCGTCTCCGTCGCCTCCTCGTAAACCACGGAGCCCGCCTCGACGTGAACCCTCTGGTCTTCCGGCGCGAACTCTTGCGCAAGGGCGAGGACTGCGTGTACCAGCAAGAGCGCGATGAACGCCACCATCGGCACCCCGGTGGCGTTCCCGCGCGTCAATCCGCACGCTCGTCCGGCTGGAGGCACCGGATCTCGGTGGCCAGCAGGGGATAGACCGCTCCGACGAGGAAGAGCGATCCCGTTACCAAAACCGCGTCTGCGCTCGCGCTCGTCGCACAGAGCCACTGGAATGCCTCGGCGGCGTCGGGCACCACGCGAACCGGCGCATACCGCGCGAATGCCTCCGCGAGCTTTCTCGGATCTTCTCCCCGCGCTCCGCCTATCGAGGTCACCACTACCTCCTCGACGAGTGGGCCGAGCCGCGAGACCATCGGCGCCCACCGTTTGTCGCGCATCACAGCGAACAGGAGGCGCGTTCGATAGCCATCGAGCAAAGCGCGAGTCTCCCGGACCAGCGCCTCGATTCCATCCGGGTTGTGTGCCCCGTCGAGCACCACCAGCGGCGGCCCGGACACTACCTCGAGCCGGCCGGGCCAACGCACCCCGGCCAGGCCCCGCCGCACGGCTTCGTCGGAAACCGAAAGTCCCGGAACCAGCTCGACTGCGGCTAGAGCTACCGCAGCATTGTCCCACTGATGCGCGCCTAGCAGCCCGAGCCGGATGCCGTCGATCGAGCGCCTCATGCCGCGATACCGCATCGCGCCCGCGCACGGCTCGATGGAAAAATGGGCATCGAGCTCGTACATGGGGCTTCCGCGCTCGGCTGCCGCGGCGCGCACTACCGAACGCGCCGGATGCGGAACCCGCCCCAGAACGCAGGGCCGCCCGCGTTTGACAATCCCCGCCTTTTCGGCAGCGATCTGCTCGAGGGTTTCTCCGAGAAACTCCTCGTGGTCCATGCCCACGGTGGTGATCGCCGCGACCTCGGGCACGATCACATTGGTGGCGTCGAGCCGGCCGCCGAGGCCAACCTCCAGCACTGCGAGGTCCACCCGCTGCGCCGCGAAGTAATCGAGGGCCAGGGCAGTGAGGAACTCGAAAAAGGTCAGGTGGACTCCCCGCGCGCAGGTGGCGCGCCGCACCTTCGCGACCCACTCTGCCATTTCGTCCGGGTCGATCTCCCGCTCGCCGACTCGGATCCGCTCGGTTACCCGGACCAGATGCGGCGAAGTGTACAAACCGACCCGGCACCCGGCAGCGCCCAGTACGGCATGGATCATTGCAGCTACCGACCCCTTCCCATTCGTGCCCCCAATGTGGACCGCCCCGAACCGCTCCTGCGGCCGCCCCAGGTACTCCAGCGCCAGAGTCACGCGCTCGAGCTTGAAGTCCATGCCGCGAGCGGCCTCCAGAGAGTAGAGCCATTCAACCGCCTGTCGAAACGCTTCGCTCATGCACGCACTTTCTCGCAAAGCGCGCGCATCGCGGCTTTCAGCTCGCGCACCAACTCGGCGACGCACCGGGCTGCCGCC
>JBBIUR010000092.1:0-13334 GCA_037440145.1 Myxococcales bacterium
AAGGATCACCCCTGATGCCGAAGAAGGAAGGCAAGAAGGGCGCGGCCAAGGAGCACATCGCCAGCGGCACGTTCACGCTGGAGGGCGAGCTGCCCGTCAACACGGACGGTGGCTTGAAGGCCTTTGGTCACCCGACGGGCGCCACCGGCGTCCGGATGATCTACGAAAACTACAAGCAGCTCCAGGGAAAGGCCGAGAAGCGACAGGTGAAGAACGCCACCGTGGCTCTCAGCCACAACATCGGCGGCGCACCGCAGGCCTGCGGGATGAGCATTCTCGCAATGCCTTGAAAGCGCCGCCCGCCGCGGCGGGCGCGTTGACCCGGCAGGCCCGCCCGCTATATCCGCGCCATGGCGATGGGCGAGAGGGTGACCACGGTGCTGGGCGCCACCGGATACACGGGGCGCCTGGTGGCCGGCGAGCTCCATCGGCGGGGGATTCGCTTCGCCCTCGCGGGTCGCGACGCGCGCCGGCTCGAGCAACTCAGCCGCCAGCTCGGCGGCGCGGAAACCCTGATTGCCGACGCGCACCATCCGGCTTCGCTGGCGCGACTGGCCGCCGGGAGCTCTGTGATCGTGAACTGTGCCGGGCCTTTCGCCGACCTCGGCGAACGCGTGATCTTAGCGGCCATGGAACACGGAGCGCACTATGTGGACACGAGCGCGGAGCAAGCGTTTGCGAAGGCGGTGCAGGCGCACGATGGCACGGCGCGAGAAAAGGGGGTCGCTGTCGTTCCCGGGATGGCGTTCGAAATCGCCCTGGCCGACTGCGCGGCCGCTCTGGCCGCGGATGGATTCCGCGATGTGCGGACGATCCAGATCGTCTATGCCACGGCATTTCATCCGAGCCGCGGCACCCTGCGCACCGCGCTGCGCACGCTCGCTGGACCCTCCTGGGCGTATGCGGCTCGCAAGTGGGTAGAGGAGCCTCCGGGGCGGCGCTGGATCGAGGTGAAATTCCCGGCGCCCGTCGGTCGGGTGGCGGCGGTCAGCTTTCCCGGCGCTGAAGTGATCGCGATTCCAGCGCACCTCGACGTGCTGGAAGTGCGCACGTACCTGAGCGTGCCGCGGCTCCTGGCTCTCGCGGTCGGATCCGTCAGCCCGTTGGTGCCGCCTCTAGCGCGATTGCTGGGCCCGCTAGCCATGCGCCTGCTCGGCGAGGCGCGAAGCGGTCCTGACGAGGAGACGCGCGCTCGGGATCGCTTCTACATTTTGGTGGAGGCGCGCGGTGTCCGAGCGGGGCGAGCGCGGAGCCGCAGAGTATTGGTTTCCGGTACCGATCCCTACGGGCTCACGGCTGCCGTCGCGGCTACCGCGGCTCAGGCAGTGGCGGCGGCGGGGTTTGCCGGCTGTGGCGTGTTGGCTCCGGCGCAGCTGGTGGAACCCCGGAAGTTTCTCGACGGCCTGCGGGAGCGGGGGGTGCGGTACCAGGTGCACGATGGGTGAGATCCGCTGATCTCCAGCAAGGGGGTCGGGGAGGAGCAGCTCTCCGAGCCAAGGGGTCGAGGGAGGAGGAGGCGGCGGCTTTTGGCGACGCTGCAGGTGGGTGGAGGAGCTTTCGCATGCAGGCAACAAGGGCGACCTTGTGGGTATCCGCGGCGTGAGGTGCCCCCGGCTGAGCGAAGCGCAACGGGCGTGGCCGAAACCCCTGGCGCGAGGGGGCGCGCCCGCGGTAGGCTCGCGCTGCCGTGTTTGCCAGCCGCCGCCATTTGCGAGCGGGTTTTCGCAGCCAGCGCTCGGCAGTTCTGGCTCGAGGGGCCATCGCGTGCACAAGCCAGCCGCTGGCGACGAGTGCGGCGCTGGACTGCATGCGGAGCGGCGGCAATGCCATCGATGCAGCGATCACCGCAGCGGCAGTGCAGGCCGTGGTCGAGCCGTTCAGCACCGGCGTCGGCGGCGACTGTTTTCTGATGATCTGGGTGGAGGCCGAGCGCAAGCTGTACGGGCTGAACGGCAGCGGCCGCTCCCCGACGGAGGCGACTCTGGAGGCGTACCGGGGGCGAGGGCTTGCCGAGGTGCCCTTTCAGGGTCCGCTGTCGATCACCGTGCCCGGAGCCGTGGATGCCTGGTGCGAGGCTCTGGAGCGCTTCGGCACGAAGTCCCTGCAGGAGGTTCTGGCCCCCGCGATCGCGTATGCGCGCGAGGGCTATCCGGTAAGCGAGATCATCGCGCACGAGTGGGAGCTCATCGTGCGGGCCGGGCTCCTGCAGAATGAAGAAGCAGTGCGCGTGTTCACGGCCGGAGGCGAGGCGCCGCGAGTGGGTTCTGTGATGCGCCTGCCCGACCTGGCCGCCACTCTGGAGAAGCTCGGGGAGGGAGGGCGAGAAGTCTTTTATCGCGGCGAGCTCGCGCGCAGGATCGCGGCCTTTGTGCGCGAGGCCGGGGGCTTGCTGCGCGAGGAGGACTTGGCGGCGCACCGCTCGGAATGGGTCGAGCCTATCGGCACGAGCTACCGCGGCTACTGGTTATGGGAGCTTCCGCCGAATGGGCAGGGGCTGACCGCGCTTCTCGCGCTGAACATCCTGGAGAACTTCGACTTGCCCGCGCGGCCGCTCGGATCTGCAGAGGCGCTGCACTTGGAAATCGAGGCGGTGAAGCTCGCGTTTGCCGACCGCAATCGGCACCTTGCGGACCCGGAGTGGATGCACGTGCCCGTGAGCCTGCTGTTGTCGAAGGATTACGCGCAGGGGCGCGCTGCGCTCATCGATCCCCGGCGGGCCATCGCGCGGCCCGAGGCCGGCTCCCTGGCGGGCGGCGGGGACACGGTCTGTCTGGTCACTGCGGATGACCAGGGAAACGCGGTTTCGCTGATCAACAGTCTGTTTGCTCCGTTCGGTTCGGGAATGGTCGTACCCGGGACGGGCATCGCTCTGCAGAATCGCGGCCGCGGCTTCGTCCTCGATCCCGAGCATCCAAACTGCTTGGCGCCGCGCAAGCGGCCCTTTCACACCATCGTTCCGGCGATGTTGTTCCGCGACGGGCGCCCGCTGGTCGCCTTCGGCGTGATGGGTGGGGATCTCCAGGCGCAGGGGCATGTGCAGCTCGTAGCCCATCTGGTGGACTACGGCCTCAACATCCAGGAGGCGATCGACTTTCCGCGCTTCCACTACCTCGACGGGAACCGCGTGGCGCTCGAGGCCGAGCATGCCGAGCAAGTGCGGGCGGCTCTGGTCCGGATGGGGCACATCGTGGAGGAGGAAGCTGCGGCGCTTTTCCGGGGCGGGTTCGGAGGCGGGCAGGGGATTGCCATCGATTCCGGGTCGCGCGTGTACTGGGGCGGCTCGGACTGGCGCAAGGACGGGTGCGCGGCGGGCTTTTGAAATACCCTCGCCGGCACGGAGGGGCGGGAGGGAAGCCCCGGGTGTTCGGGGAAAGGGGCTGGATGCGCCTCTGGATCGCCGGAAGTGCTCCTCGCCGCGGGTGTGCGCGCCGAGACCGGTGCCATAGGGGCGAATCCGCGCGACCTGCGAGGGACTCAGCGTGCGATCGCTTCGACGTGATAGCGAACTACGTCGGGGTGATTTTCCAACGTGGCCGTGAACGTGGTGGTGCCGCCTCCAGGGGGAAGGTATTGCGTCGCCGGCTGCGCGTACGCGCTCACCACGGGTTGCCCGCGATCGTTCAGCCCGGTCACTTTCACCGTGAGTTCCGAAGTCGCGCGGTTTCCGCGGTTGACCAGAGTGCCCGAGGTGACGATGTGCCGCCGGTCCGGTGCCACTCGGTCTTCCAGGTCGAGGATCTCGATCCGCGGGCGCGCGGGCGGCTGCAGGTTTTCCTCGTAGTACAGGCTGCCCGGCGGTGTGGGCACCGGTGGCGGCGCGGGCGGCGGGAGGGGTTGCGCGCACCCGCTTGCGACCACCCCGGCTGCAACGAGCGCGAACGTCACGGGGTTCCGGCGGTCCATCGTTCGTCTGCTTTCGTGTAGCGGCCGGGTCGGCGAAGCGCAACAACGCCTCGGGTGGACTCGCTCCTGCGGTTCGGATAGGGGAGAGCGGCAGTGATAGAAATGGCCAAGCGAAGTTGTGCGTCTGAGTTCGAGCAGCTGGCGGCGCGGGTGCTTGCCGGCGTGTCGGCGAGTTCGCGGGAGTTGCTCGGCGTCTTGCGGGCGCCGGACGATGCCTTGCCGGAGCTTCTCTGGGCGGCCTATCGGGTGCGCGAGCGGTACTGGGGCCGCAAGGTCAAGCTCTGCCTGCTGCGCAACGCGCGCAGCGGCCTGTGTGCCGAAGATTGCCACTATTGCTCCCAGTCTGCCATTTCCACCGCGCCGATTCCGCGCTACCGGTTGCAGTCCGTGGACGAGCTCGTGGAGGGGGCGCGCCTAGCGGCAGCGCGCGGAGCGCGCCGTTATTGCATGGCGACGAGCGGGCGGGGACCCAGCGACAGCGACGTTGCGCATTTCACGGCAGCGGCGCGCCGAATCCGGGAGGAATTACCGGCTCTGGAAATCTGCGTCTCTCTCGGCCTGACCACTCTGGAGCAGGCGCGGGAGCTGCGCGCGGCAGGGGTGGGCTGGGTGAACCACAACCTGAACACGAGCGAGCGGTTTTACCCCCGGATCTGTTCGACCCATTCGTACCGCGACCGCGTGGAGACGCTGCGCAACGTCCGCGCGGCGGGGTTGCACACGTGCTGCGGCGCGATTGTGGGGATGGGGGAGACCGACGAGGACTTGGTGAGCGTGGCGCTCGCCCTGCGCGAGCTTCGGGTAGACTCCCTTCCCGTCAACTTTCTGCACCCCATCGAGGGGACGCCTCTTGCCGGGTGCCGGGAGCTCACGCCCGGGCGATGCTTGCGGGCGTTGTGCATGTTCCGATTTGCCCACCCGCCGGCGGAATTGCGCGTGGCGGGGGGGCGCGAACTCCACCTGGGATGGTTTCAGCCGCTGGCGCTGTACCCGGCGAACTCGATTTTCGTCGAAGGCTACCTGACCACTCCGGGGCAGCGCGCGAGCGAGGCGCACCAGATGATCCAGGAGATGGGCTTCGAAGTCGAGAGCGAGAGTACGTGAGCTGGAGGGCCTTGGCGGCTCGGGTGCTTGCGCGCAAGGCTGAGGGAGAGGGGTTGGCGTGACGGGGCTGTGCGCGGGGATCGCTGCCGCAGCCGGATTGGGTGCGGTGGTGGAAACGGCGGCTTGGGCCGCGCGGCTGTGGGTGTATCGAAAGCCGGTCTACCGCGTGGCGAACGTCGCCGGCATGGTTGGCTTCGACATGAGCCCGGTCGCGAGCCTGGCGGCTCGCCTCGGGCGGGCAGGGGTGTTTGCAGTGGGCTTTGCCTCGGGGCTCGCATACGAGTTTCTCAACCTCGCGTGGGGGAAGTGGTGGGCATTCCCCGGGGACGCGCTGTGGTTCCTGCGCGGGCGGGTAGCGTGTGCGGTGGGCGTGTCGCTTGCGTGGGGTGCGGTGCCGGTTACCGTTGCGCTGTGGATGGGCGGGGGATGAAAGCGCGAATTTCTAGGGCTGCAGCGGCGCTCGCAGCCGGGCTGGTTCTCGGCGGGTGTCGGTCGCACCGTGGAATCGAGGAGCGCCTCGAGGAGGTGAAGAAGAAGGAGGAGGCCGTCATTGCGAAGATCGAGGCGATTCAGGCTCGGCAGCGGCTGTACGCTGCGAAGCTCGCCGCATATGAAAGGCGGCTGAAAGCAGTGCAGCAGCAGCGCGCGCGGCTCGAGCGGGAGATCCGGCGGCGCACGCCGGTGGTGATCCGGCCGGGCACGGAGTGAGAACCGCGCGCTCAGCCGAGCGAGCGGGCGAGGTCTTCGAGACTCCGCACCAGAAACGCCTGCAAGAAGTAAATTGCCAGGATGACGACGAGCGGGGAAAAATCGATTCCGCCCGCGAAGAGCGGCAGGGAGCGGCGGACCCGATACAGCAACGGCTCCGTTGCGCTGTACAGAAAACGCACGATCGGGTTGTAGGGATCGGGGTTCACCCACGAGATCACGGCGCGCGCGATCACAACCCACATATAGAGCCACAGGGCGACTCCGAGAACCTGCGCGAGGGCGTGGATGAAATTGGACACGACGAACATCGGCTTACCCCACCGAGAACTTAATTTGCGCTCGCGGCTGCGAAATCGCAATCCCGCGTGCCGGGGCGGAGCTGTTCGGGCGGCCTTTTCCCGCTCGGCGCTACTGCGGGATATCGGGCGCACTGTTGCTTAGGTGCGGCCGAGTTCTCTCGATCGCTCTGCCGCCGCCACGACCGCTGCCACGACGGCTTCCACAAAATTGCGGCGTTCGAGCTCGGCGAGGCCGGCGAGCGTCGTGCCTCCGGGAGACGTAACGGCGGTGCGGAGGTCTTGGGGCGACTGGCTCGATTGTGCGAGCAGGACGGCGGCGCCGAGGATCGTCTGCACGGCGAGCTTGTGGGCCAGGTCGGGGGGCAAGCCGGCGGCGGTGCCGCCGCGCGCGAGCCCTTCAGCGAAAGAGTACACATAGGCCGGCCCGCTGCCGCTCAGGCCGGTCACCGGGTCCAGCAGAGATTCGTCGCCGACGGCGATGGCGAGTCCGACCGCCCGGAACATCCGCAGCGCGAGGCGCTCGTCGGCAGCTGTAGCGTGCCGCCCGCGGACGATCACGGACGCGCCGTGTCCAACCTGGGCCGGGGTGTTGGGCATGATCCGAACCACTCGCGCCGCCACTCCCAAGTGGGCTTCAATTCTGCTGGTGGGCACGCCGGCGGCGATTGACAAGACGCAGTGGCGAGGCGTGATCTCGGGGCGGATTTCATCCAGGACTGCGTCGATTCCTTGCGGCTTGACGGCCAGAAGGACCGCCCGCGAAGCTCGCACGAGGGCGCGATTGTCCGCCGTAGCTGCCACGCCGAAGCGGCGCCTTGCCGCGTGGCGCTTTGCAGGGTCGATGTCGCTCATCAGGATTTCCCTGGCCGTGTAGAGACCTGCCTGCAACAACCCGCGGACCAGCGCCGTCGCCATGTTGCCGGCCCCGATGATGCCGATGGCGACGTGCCGGGCAGGTTTCTGTCCCTTTCTCGCTGCAGCGGAGCGCACGCGATCTCCTCCTTTTTTCCGGCAGGCGCGCGCCGACCGGCCGGGTCTTTCCGTCAGCGCGGGCCGAAAATGGCGCGGCCCACGCGCACCATCGTCGCACCTTCGGCGATGGCAATTTCAAAATCATCGCTCATCCCCATGGAGAGCTCGTGTAGCTCGACGTTGGGCGGCGTCCTTCCCGCGAGTTTTTCGCGCAGTTGCCGCAAGGCCCGGAAGTGGAGCCGCGAGTCCTCCGGCTGTTGCGGCGGAGGAGGGATCGAAATCAAGCCCTCGACGCGGAGGCCCTCGAATTCCCCGAGCGCGTCCAGAAACGCCGGCAGCTCGGGCGGCGCCACGCCGGACTTCGAGCTCTCGGCCGCGAGGTTCACCTCGATCAGCGTCCGGACAGGGGCACCGCGCTCGCGGCCGATGCGGTCGAGCCGGTGCGCCAGCGGCAGCCCGTCCAGCGTCTGAATCAGATCGAAAAGCGCGGCAGCTTCGCGCGCCTTGTTCCGCTGGAGATGGCCCACCAGGTGCCAGGAGGCCACCTGGCCCAAGGCGGCGATTTTGGCTCGCGCCTCCTGAACGTAGTTTTCGCCCAGGGCTCGCACACCAGCACGCACCGCTGCCCGGATCTGTTCAGGGGGCTTCGTCTTGGAGACCGCGATGAGCAGCACGCTCTCGGGTTTGCGCCCGGCTCGCTCGGCAGCGGCCGCGACGTGCTCGAGGACGCGGCGGGCGTTCGCGGCAACGTCGGTCATGCTGTGGGCGCGGCCGGAGGCGCGGACAGCAATCCGGTGCTCTGCAGTGCTGGGAGGACCAATTCCAAGGGCAAACCCACGACGTTCGACAACGATCCTTCGATTCGAGAGACGAACGGCGCCGCGCCGCCTTGCACGGCGTACGCGCCTGCCTTGTCTGCGTATTCGTCCGCCTCCAGATACCGATCGATCTCTGCATCGCTCAGGCGACGAAAGTGCACCCGGGTCACCGCCATGTCGTCGAGCGCTAGGCGGCCGTCGGGCCCGCGCAAGACGACGGCTGTGCACAACCGGTGCGCGCGCCCGGAAAGCGCGCGCAGCATGCGCCGCGCATCTTCGCGGTCGACGGGCTTGCCGAGAATCGTCGCACCAAGGGTGACCACGGTGTCGGCGCCGAGGATCCAGCGCGCCCCGACCAATTTCGCAACAGCACGCACCTTTGCGTGGGCGCTGCGGCGGGCGAATGTCTCGGCCGATTCCCCGCGTTCCGGTTTCTCCGGTACGTTTGCAGGCCGTACCTCCACCGGTACCCCCAATGTGCGCAGGTAATCCAGCCGCCGCGGTGACGCCGAGGCAAGCACCAGCACCATGGGCTCCTTCTCCCCAACCGCCTCCACCTTGTCAATTCCAGTTTCACTTTGGGGGACACAGTTTCATTTTGGGGGACGTAGTTTCACGCCGCGGCGCGCATCGGACTTATTGCCTGCGCTTCGGACATGCTGAAGCTGCGTTGCTTGAAGGCGAAATTCGACTCTCGGGCGTGAAACTACGTCCCCCAAAATGAAACTGTGTCCCCCAAAGTGAAACTCCCGCTGCGGGGCGATCTGTGGTAACAGCGATTCGCGATGCGGGCGTGGGGGCTAGCTGTGTCTGCCGCGCTGTTCGGATGCGCGCTCGAGCTGCCGCGGCTGGGGCCGGCGGCTGGCGATCGGGAGGAAGAGGCCGACTTTCGGGGCGCTGTGGAGCGCGTCGAGGCGGGGGAGTTCGCGGCGGCTCGCCCAGTGCTGGAAAAGCTGCTCGAACGGGGCGGCGTTCTCGAAGACTACTACCTCTATTACCTGGCGCTCGCGCGAGCGCACACCGGAGATCATTCGGGGGCCGTTGCAGCCCTCGAGCAGTTGCGCGAGCGCCATCCGCGCAGTGTTTGGAATGCCGCCGCAGCGCTGGAGCTGGGCCGGCTGCGGGCCCGAGCGGGGCGGCTGAAGGAAGCCGAGGCGCTGCTCCGGGAGGCGGAGAACTCTGCAAAGAGCGCGGCAACGCGCGCTGCGGCACGGCTGGAGCGGGCGCAGGTGGCCATCTGCGGCGGAGCCGCCGCGGCAGCCGCCGCGGAGTTGTTGGAGCTGCGGCGCGCGGGCCCGCCGGATGCGATTGCTGCGGACGCGAGGAAAACCTTGCAAGCGCTCCGCGCGCTGTATCCCGAGCTTGCGCCTACCGCACAGGACTGGCTGGAGGAGGCAAAGCTGCTGCTCCGGGAACGGGAGTACCTGCTCGCCGAGAAGGCCTTGCGCGCCGCTGATCCGCAGCTCGAGAAGGCCGAGGTGCTGTGGCTCCTCGCGGAAGCACAGCGCGGCCAAGGGCTTCCTGCTGCGGCGGCCTCGACGCTCACCGCATTCCTGCAGCAGCATCCCACGCACCCCCAGGCCCCAGTGGCTCTTTTCCAGCTCGCGAAGCTCTTTTGGAACCGGGACGAAGAGGTGCTTGCCGAGGCGGCGTTTCGGCAGTTCTTGCGCCGCTATCCCGATCACCCTCTGGCGGCCGAGGCGCTCTATGCATTGGGACGCATCGAACAAGGGTCGGGCCGGCCCGCCGCTGCGATCTTCACGTACGGGGAGCTGGCGCGGCGCTTTCCGCACGCGAAGACGGCTCCGGAGGCGCGCTGGCGAATCGGGTGGATCCACTATCGCAACGGGCGATATGGCGAGGCGGCGCGAGCGTTCGCCGCACTGGCGGCAGATCCGAGTGCGGGGCCCGATGCAATTGGTGGGCGCTACTGGCAAGCACGGGCCCTCGAGAAACTGCGGCGCCGCGCCGAGGCCCGCGCCCTTTACCGCCGGATCCTGCGCGAGGCCCCTTCCAGTTATTACGCAGCGTTGGCGGAAGCGAAAGTCGGCGCGGGCGGCGGCGGTTCGGTTCCCCCGCCGCTGCCCTCCGTCTCCCTGCATCCGCGGGACATCGATGCATATCACGGAGAGCGCTTCGAGGCGTTGCGGGCGCTGGCGCTGCCCCGCTTGGCGGCGGGGGAGTTGCTCGCCATGGAGGCCGCAGCGGCCGACCCCGATCGCGCCGCGGCGCTGGCGCGCGCCGCGGCCGACGTGGACGCGTATCCGCTGGCGCGGCGGCTCGTCGAGAGGCTGCCACAGGGCGACCCGCGAGCAGAGGCACTGCGCGAGTACCTGCGCTATCCCCTAGGCTTTTGGCAGACGGGAAAAGGGGAAGCCGAAAGGCAAGGGGTCGATCCGTTGCTCGTCGTCGCGCTCATTCGGCAGGAGAGCTACTTCGATCCCGAGGCGGTTTCTCCAGCGAACGCACAGGGCCTCATGCAACTCTTGCCGGCGACAGCGCGCAGCGAGGCAGCCGCACTGGGCTGGCCCGACGCCAAAGCGGGGCGGCTGGACGACCCCAAGGTGAATATGGCACTCGGCATCCGCCACCTTTCCGCTTTGCTGCGGCGCTGGGAGGGAGACCTGATCAAGGCGCTGGCGGCGTACAACGGCGGTGCCGCAGCTGTGGAAAAGTGGCAGGCGCGTTACGGGCACTTGGAGCCAGACGAGTTCGTGGAGAGCCTCACGTATCGCGAGACCCGCGACTACGTGAAGCGCGTGCTCGCGAACTACCGAGCCTATGCACGCCGCTATCCCGAATATGCGCGCCCGCAGGCGATTGCCACGGCGCTGATGGCACGGAGGCACCGGTGACGGGGGCACGTCGTTCCCGCTCTCGCAACAGGGCAGAGCCACGCGGCGTGCCAAAGCGTACCGGTACGGACATCCGGATCAAGCGCGTGTACGAACCGAGCGCCCCGGGCGACGGCGTGCGCGTGCTGGTCGACCGGCTCTGGCCCCGCGGCCTCTCGAAAACCGAGGCGCGCGTGGACCTCTGGTTGAAAGGCCTCGCTCCTAGCGACTCGCTGCGGCGTTGGTTTGCGCACGACCCGGCGAAGTGGTCGGAGTTCCGGAGGCGGTATTTCGAAGAGCTGGCCGCAAAGCAGGAAGAGGTGACAGAACTCGCGCGGCTGGCCCGGCGCCGTCGGCTCACGCTGCTCTACGCAGCGCGTGACGAGCGGCACAACAACGCCGTCGCACTGGCCTCGTATCTGCGGGGAGCGGCCGGCGCGCGCAGGCACGGGAACGCCGCGCGCAGCCGCGCGCTGTCGGGGCCCCACGACAGGGGCTCAGCTCGTCACGGCGCCGCGCGCGGCGGAGGACACGGTCCGCGCGTATCTGGCTAGCGCACCGGCTGCGTACCGAGCCGGTGGGGGTGACCAGCGCGCCAGGCGACTGCGCAGCTCGTCTTCTTTTAGCACCACGTCTAGGCGCCGCGTTCCGACATCGAGGAGCACCGGATCCCCGTCGCGCAGCACCGCGAGCGGTCCCCCGCACGCTGCCTCTGGGGCCACGTGGCCGACCATCAGGCCGCGCGTGGCGCCAGAGAAGCGCCCGTCGGTGACCAGGGCGACCGACTCGGCAAGGCCGGCGCCGACGAGCGCAGCCGTGACCCCGAGCATTTCGCGCATTCCGGGCCCCCCGCGCGGCCCTTCGTATCGAATCACGACCACTTCGCCCCCGCGGATCTGCCCCCTCGTCACCGCGGCAAACGCGTCTTCCTCGCAATCGAAGACCCGCGCTGGCCCCCGGTGGAGGAGCCGCTGCCCCGGGGCCACCTTCAGGACACAGCCCTCTGGCGCCAGGTTTCCTTTGAGGATCGCCAGCCCTCCGATCGGATGCAGCGGGGCGTCCACAGTTCGCACCACCATTTGCCCCGGAGCTTCGGAGGCGAGCAGCGCCTCCTCGCCGATCGTGCGCCCCGATACCGTGATCTCCCCGGCATGTAAAAGCCCCGCATCGAGCAACCGCCGCGCTACGAGCCGCACACCGCCGGCGCGGTGCAGGTCGGGCGCGGTGAACCGGCCGCTCGGCTTCAGATCGGCCAGCAGAGGAGTCCGCTGGCTGATGCGGTCGAAGTCTTCGAGCGCGAGAGGGACCCCGGCTTCGTGCGCCACGGCGAGCAGGTGCAGCACGGCGTTCGTCGATCCGCCGGTCATCGCTACGGCGGCAATGGCATTCTCCATCGCCCTCCGCGTGACGATGCGCCGCGCAGTAAGGCCGTTCTCGATGAGTGCGACCGCGAGTTGGCCGCTGCGGAACGCGGCTTCCTCCCGCGCCGGGTCCACGGCCGGGAGGCTCGCGGTGCCCGGAGGCGAGATCCCCAGGATCTCGAATGCCATGGCCATGGTGTTGGCGGTAAACTGCCCGCCGCAGGCTCCGGGGCCGGGGCACGCGGCATTCTCCAGGGCGCGCAACTCTGTTTCCGGGATCTTTCCGGCACGGAAAGCACCGACGGCTTCGAACACATCCTGAATCGTGACCTCGCGCTCCCCCACGCGCCCCGGCGCAATCGAGCCTCCGTACAGAAGAAGCCCGGGAAGATCCAAGCGCGCCAGGGCCATGACCGCGCCGGGCAGCGTCTTGTCGCATCCCGCCAGGGCGACCAGGCCGTCGAAAGCGTGCGCGCGCGCCACGATTTCGATGGAGTCGGCGATGACTTCTCGACTCACTAGGGATGCCTTCATTCCCTCGGTGCCCATTGCGATTCCGTCGGCGACAGCGATGGTGCCGAACTCGATCGGGGTGCCACCCGCCGCCCGGATCCCCGCCTTGACCGCTTCCGCGAGCTGCCGCAAGTGCAGGTTGCAGGGCATTGCCTCGGTCCACGTGTTCGCGATCCCGACCAGGGGTTTTTCCAGGTCGCGGTCGGAGAGACCGGTCGCCTTCAACATCGCGCGCGCCGGTGCCCGGTCCGGCCCTGCGGTGAGGATCGCGCTGCGCCGCATGCCCTATTGTGCGTTCCACGGGCTCGGCCTTGCAACGGCTAGCCTGAAGGCGGTCTCGACGCGGCCGCCTCTATCCGATAGACACGCGGGCAAAGATGCCCTCTCCAGCGGCGCGGCTCCGCGAACGGCTTCTGGCGCTCCGGAAGGTGCAAGTGGCCAAGCTGGTGGTCTTCCCGTCCATCACCGGGGCACTGACGGGCGCGGCATGCATCGGATTCGTGGAGCTGATTGAATTCGTGCAGTGGCTCGCCATCGGCTCGCGCGACCTGCCCTTGCGCGTGTTGCCCGGGCTCGCTTGGTACCGCGTGCTTCTCGTACCCGCCCTGGGCGGCCTGATTGTCGGTCCCTTAGTGCGCATTCTGGCTCCAGAGGCGGAAGGACACGGCGTGCCAGAGGTCCTCGAAGCCGTAACCATCCGGGGCGGCCGAATCCGGCGCCGGACTGCGCTCGTGAAGGCGGGCGCTTCGGCGGTCACGATCGGAACGGGCGGGTCTGTGGGGCGGGAAGGTCCGATCGTGCAAATCGGGGCGGCGATCG
>JBBIUR010000093.1:0-13254 GCA_037440145.1 Myxococcales bacterium
ACCGGAAGGTCTACACCGCCTTCTCTCTATTTCCACACCCTTTGATTGTACCTCGCGGCTCCGGGCGGAACTCGGCCTGTGAAACTACGTCCCCCAAAATGAAACTAAATGCGGTAGAAGCGGCGGGCGTTGGCGCCGGCGAGGCGGAGGCGGGCTTCGTCGCTGAGGTCGCGGCGCTCGCGCAGCGGCTTGGTGCTCGCGGGCCAAGCGGAATCCCAGTGGGGGTAGTCGCTCGCATACATCGCGAAGTCCGGGCCAAGAATCTGGACCACTGCAGGCAGAATGGGCTCCTCGGCCTCGCAGGTTACCCACACGTTCCCCCGCTCGATGTAAGCGCGCGGATCTCGCTGCCATCCGCCAGGAATCCATGAGCCGCGCCTTTCGAAGTGCTCGTGCAGGCGGTCGACGAAGTAGGGAACCCATCCTACTCCAGCTTCCAGGAAGGCAACGCGGAGCCTCGGATGGCGGTCGAAGACGCCCCCGCTGACCATCGCCGTCATGGCGAGCATTTGGTCGAAGGGGAAGCTGACGCAGTGGACCTGGATGTAGTTCGAGAACCGGTCGACGCCAATCTTGGGCAGGTGAATCCCCGGGGCACCGTGCACGCCAAGGGGCATTTCCAAATCGCAAGCAGCCGCGTAGAAAGAATCGAGATCGGGATGGTCCAGGTTGCGCGTTTTCAGCGCGGGCACGATCATGGCCGCTACAAGACCCAGATCCCGAGCGCGGCGCAAGATGCCGATCGATTCGTCGACGTACTCTAGCGGCACGACGGCCACACCGTAGAACCTCCCCCGTCCTTGCCGGCACCAGTCGGCAATCCATTCATTGTACAAGTGCGCAAAGCCTACGGCGACTCGCCGGTCTTCGATGGTGGGCGCACACAGGCCAAAGCTCGGGTAGAAGACCAACTGGTCGATTCCGTCGCGGTCCGCGTCGGCAAGCACCCCCGCCGGTGTCATGGGGTTCACTCCGGGCACATCCGTTAGCCCGTGCGCCGCAGGACAGCCCGCACCGGGCCCTTCCGTCTCGGGATACCGCCGGCCCTCCACGAGGACGGCGGGGGATTTCTCCGTGTCGAGCCGGAAGCACTCCGGCCAGCGGCGCACGCACTCCGCGAGCAACTCGCCGCCCTCGACCACATGCGCATCGGCGTCGGTGAACTGGATTTCCATTGCGACTCCCCCGGCACCGGCACACCTCGGCTCTCGCGAACGGAGACCGCGGACGCCGTGCACCGTTGCTGCGAGGATTTGCTTTCTCCTAAGCCAGCCCTCGACCTGATGTCAACAACGGTCGCGCGGCTTTCGCACAGGCTCCCGCGTGCCGCCCGCACTTCCCAGGTCTCCGGCGTGGCCAGGGTCGGGCGCTGGTGAGCTGCCGGTTGCAAGAGCAAAGGAAAATGAAATGTCCCCTGTAAGCCCGGGTGGAAGTGAGAGGATCCCCACGGAACGAGGTGGGGATGCGACCCGACCGAGTCCTCCCTGAACCTCAACGTAGTTTCACATTGGGGGACGTAGTTTCACAGCGACGAGTTTGCCTCTCGAGAAACAAACCCAGGCTCGACGACACAATTGTTGGCGGTGGCCGCTGCCGGTCACTCGCCTGTGAAACTACGTCCCCCAATGTGAAACTGCCTTTGCGCCTGGAAAAGCCCGACGCGAGATCTCGGCGGGAAGAGCCCCAGCACCGGCATCCGCTTTCGCCAGCAGCGCCAAGCATTTGCGCACGAGCGACGAGTGCGGGACCGTGCCGATGTCCTGCGGGTGCAGAAGCCGGCGTTCCACACCCCCATCCCCTTCCCCCAAAAGAGATGCAAGGCCGCCATTGCGGGCAGCGCCCGCGCGGACCTCGACGTGGAAAACCCGGCGGCCAATGGCGTGGCGGAACGACCCGAGCCGCCGCATGCGCCACGCCCCCCACGCCTCTCCCTTTGGTCGCAGGACGGGAAGCCACAAGCCCCGAAGAAACGGAAAAGCCCCTCTTTCCAACACCACGCGCCCGCGCGCATCGCGCAACAGGAACGCCCGGATGCCAATGCGCTCTCGCACGCCGCGCCGACGCGCCGGCAGATCCCGCTCCCCACAGCCGGCGAGGTGCGCCGCGCAGTGCCGGCGGATCGGACACGCGGCGCAGCGAGGCCTGCCGGGCACGCAGACCGTTTCTCCCAGCTCCATGAGCGCTTGGTTCCAGGCTCCCGGGTGCGCTCGATCCAGCAGCCCCGCCGCCAGCTCGCGATACACCTTGTCGCTCGCGGGCCGCGCGCCGAGAAGGAACACACGCGCAAGTACCCGCCGCGCGTTGCTGTCCACAGCAGCCACGGGCAACCCGTAGGCAATGGAGAGCACCGCCGCGGCTGTGTATTCTCCGACTCCGGGTAGCGCTCGGGCCTGTGGCAGCGACCTGGGAAAAGCGCCACCTCGAGCCGCCACGATCTGCGCCGCGCGCCAGAGGGCACGCGCGCGCCCGTAGTAGCCCAGTCCCGACCAGCGCGCGAGCACCTCTTCCTCGCTGGCTGCCGCCAGGCGGCGCAGCGTCGGGAACGCGCGCAAGAACTCCGCATAGGCGGGTGCAACCACCTGCGCGCGGGTTTGCTGGAGCATGACCTCCGCAACCCAAATCCGATAGGGGTTGCGAGTCTGCCGCCACAAAAACGGGCGCGCGTGGCGGGCGAACCACCGCCGCAGCGCCCGCTGCAGGCCGCGCCGGCGCCTCGCTGAAAGCCGCCCTACCCGGGGCAGCCCCGCAGCAGTGCGTTCCGGACCGCCCTTCACTCGGGCTGCGCGCCGTAGACGCTGGCGAGTTGCTGCAAGATGTCTTGCGTGGTCACGGGCCTCGCTTCGCCGCAGACCGGCGGCCTCCCGCCGCGCTGACTCCGCACGGAAGTGTCGACGTCGGGCGACTCGGCGCGCAACGCGGCCACGGTGCACTTTTCCCTCGGGCGGTGGCGGAACGGGTCGGCACGGAACACCCGCAGCGCGTTCTCGTGGGTGATCTTGCGCACCTCGGCCTCCGGCACTCCCTGCAGCGAGCGGGCGAGAACCTCGGGCGAACGCGGCCACGTCGTGTCCGAATGCGGGTAGTCGCACTCCCAGGTGATCGTCTCGATGCCGATACTGTGGCGATTCTGAATGCCCACTGGGTCATCAATGAAACACGTGACGATGTGCTCCCGCCAATAATCGCTGGGCTTGCGGCCCTTGAAGTCCTGGTGCGTCCATGCACTGTGGTGCGCGTGCACGTAGTCGGCGCGCTCGAGAAAATAGGGCACCCAGCCGATGCCCCCTTCGGAGAGAACGAAGCGGAGGGTGGGGTACTGCTTCAGAACGCGCGACCAGAGGAGGTCGGCAGCACAGCTCACGCAGTAGATCGGCGTCACGGTGATCATCACATCCACCGGCGCATCCATCGCGGTGAACTTCATCCCGCCCCCGGAGCCAATGTGGATGCAGACCACCGTCCCTTCGTCAGCGCAGGCTTTCCAGAAAGGATCCCAATGTTCGTTGTGAACCGAGGGCAGGCCCAGCTCTTCGGGCCGCTCGGTGAAGCTCACCGCGTGGCATCCCTTCTTCGCAACGCGCCGCACCTCCGCGGCCATGAGGTCGGGGTCCCACAGCGGCACCAGGGTCAGGGGAATGAAACGCCCGGGGTACGCGGCGCACCACTCGTCGATATGCCAGTCGTTGTATGCCTGCAGCACCGCACGGGCGAGGTCCTTGTCGCTCTGGCGCAGGAACAGCGCGCCGCAAAGCCCCGGGAACGAGGGAAAGCAGAGGGAAGCGAGGGTGCCGTTCGCGTTCATGTCGCGGACGCGCTCGTGCACGTCGTACGTGCCGGGGCGGAGTTGTTCGAAAGAAGTCGGCTCCATCCCGTACTCTTCCGGCGGGCGTCCCACCACAGCATTCAGGCCAATGTTGACGATCTGCTCGCCGCCAAACACCCAGACGTCGCTGCCATCCTTCTTGTGCACGACCCGCGGCGCCTGCGCGCGGTACTGGGCGGGCAGGTGCTGGTCGAACATTCCCGGTGGCTCCACGACGTGATCGTCGACGCTCACGAGAATGAGATCTTCCGGACGCATGGCTGCAGCCCTCCTTTCCCCGGCTCGAAAACGAGAGCGCACTGCACTGCTCCGGCACCGAGCCGTAGACCTGGCTTGACCCCACAATGTCGTTTGGCGTAGCTGGGTACACCGGCGCGGACCGGATTGCAAGCGAACGAAGGTGCCTGATGTCCCGCTCTCTGCACTGCCGCCAGCACCCGCCGGTTCCACGGCTCCCCGGGCTCGTACCGGGCGCGGTGTGGAACCCACTTCCCAGTGGGGTTTCGTGCCGCGAACCCATCATCGGGGGCGGGCCCTCAGGCCAGCGCCGGACACAGCGCAGGGCCCCCGCCCGGCCCGCTCCGCCGCGCTCATGAACCGCTACCTGCTGGCAGGAGACGTCGGCGGGACGAAAACCGACTTGGGGCTATACGCGCTGGACCCAGGTGGGAGTTTGCAGCTCGTTCGCGAAGCGGAGTTTCCGAGCCGGCACTACGATGGACTCGAGCAAGTCGTGCGGGAGTTTCTGGACCCGGAGCCTCCCCGCATTGCGGCCGCGGCGTTTGGAGTTGCCGGTCCGGTGGTAGACCGCACCTCCGTCGCAACCACAAACCTTCCGTGGCGCGTAGAGGTGGAGCGGCTCGCGGCGGCGATCGGTTGCAAGCGGTTGCGCTTGCTGAACGATCTGGAAACGACGGCGTACGGCACACTGTTCCTCGCGCCCGGAGAGTTCCACACGCTTCAGGCTGGGGTCGAGCGAGCGGGGAATCGGGCCGTGCTCGCTGCGGGAACGGGCCTGGGGCAGGCGATGCTCTTCTGGGATGGAACGCGTTACCACCCGTCGCCCAGCGAAGGGGGGCACGTGGACTTCGCGCCGCGCGATGCAACCGAAATGCAGCTTCTCGAGTTCTTGCTGCGCGATTCTCCGCGGGTCTCGTACGAGCATCTGCTCTCGGGACCCGGATTGGTGCGCATCTTTCGGTTTTTCGACTGCGTCTTGCGCCGGCCCGTGGCCGAGGGCGTGCGCGCGCGCATGGCGCGGGAGGACCCGAGCGCCGTCATCAGCGAGGCAGGCCTCCGCGGCGAATGCCCTGCCTGTGCGGCAGCCCTCGACCTTTTCGTGCGCTTGTACGGAGCACAGGCGGGCAACCTGGCGTTGACTTTTCTCGCCACCGGCGGAGTGTACGTGGCCGGGGGGATCGTGACCAAGATCCTGCCGCACATGACAACCGGCCGCTTCATCGAGGCCTTTACCGCCAAGCCACCGCACCACGCCCTGCTGGCACAAGTGCCGGTGCGCGTGGTGCTCAATCCGAAGGCGTCGCGGCTGGGTGCGGCACACGCCGCGCGCGAGCTGCTGCATCGCGGGCGCGAGAAAGCCGGAGCGCCGCGGAGGCCGAAGTGAAGGGCGCGCGCGCGGCAGTTGCGGACGCCCTGACGGGCGCGAGGGCGGAGAACCTAGTAGAGCGCATTTGGGCGAAAGATCCCAGCGTGTGGCGGGCAGCCCCGGAACAGGCAGGGGCGATTCGAGACCGCCTGGGGTGGCTGACCGTCTACGACTGGATGGCCTCGGAGGCAACCGCACTGCGCGCCTTTGCTGCCGAGGCCGGCTCGGCGGGCTTCGGCCGAGCTATGGTCCTCGGCATGGGGGGGAGCAGCTTGTCCGCGGAAGTGTGCCGGCGCGTGCTGGGCATCGCGCCGGGCTTTGTCGATGTCTCGGTGCTGGACACGACCGATCCCAGCGCGATCGCGCGTTGCGAGCGCGCTTGCGATCCGCAGCGAACCCTCTTCATCGTCGCGAGCAAGTCCGGCACGACAGCCGAGAGCTGCTACCTGCACCGCTACTTTTTCGATCGCATGCGGGCGCTATTGGGGCATCCTCCCGGCGACCACTTCGTCGCGATCACGGATCCCGGCACACCCCTGGCGCAACGGGCAGCGGAACAGGGGTTTCGCAAGGTTTTTCTCAACCCACCCGACATTGGCGGCCGGTATTCGGCGCTTTCCTACTTCGGCATGCTGCCCGCGGCTTTGATGGGGGCCGACCTCGATGCGCTACTTGGAGGTGCCGCGCAAATGGCTGCCGCGTGCAGGCGTTCCGCGCCCTTGGAGGAAAACCCGGGAGCCGCACTCGGCGTCACTCTCGGGGCTCTGGCTGCGCGCGGCCGCGACAAGCTCACCCTGGTGCTGCCGGAGAACCTCGCCGCACTGGGAACGTGGCTGGAGCAGCTCGTCGCTGAAAGCACGGGAAAGGAAGGGCGCGGCATCTTTCCTGTCGACGGCGAGCCTATCGGCCTGCCCGGCGTGTACGGCGCCGATCGGGTCTTCGTGCAGCTCGGCGAGAACGCCAGCGCCGCGGAAGCGCTGCGCCAGCTCGAGGCTGCCGGACATCCCGTCGTGCGAGCCGGGGCTGCAAACCTGGGCGGCGAGTTTTTCCGCTGGGAGTTCGCAATGGCTGTGGCCGGCGCCATCCTAGGCGTGAACCCATTCGACGAACCGAACGTGCGCGAGAGCAAGGAAAACACGGAGCAGGCGCTCGAGCGGTTCCGCGCTACCGGAACCCTCGGCGCGCCTGCGCCAGCCAGCATCGGAGACCTCGTCCCCTTTCTCCGGCAAGCTCGCCCGGGGGACTACGTCGCGCTTCTGGCTTTCGTGGACCCATGCGCGGAAAGCGCTGCTGCACTGGGCCGGATCCGCCGGCGCATCCGCGATCGATATCGAGTGGCCACTTCCGTGGCCTTCGGCCCCCGGTACCTCCATTCGACGGGGCAGATGCACAAGGGCGGTCCGAGCACGGGGCTGTTTTTGTTCCTCACCGCTGACGACCCGATCGACCTGCCCATACCCGGCGAGCCGTTCACGTTCGGCATCGTCAAGCACGCCCAGGCAGTCGGCGACATCGAAGCGCTGCGCCGGCGGGCCCGCCGGGTCCTGCATCTGCACCTCGAGGACCTCGGCACCGGATTGGAGGCCATTGCCACTGCGCTCGGTTGAACGCGCGCGCCGCCAGGCACGCGCAGCAGGAGGGATGCAATGAGAGTTGCCATTGCCGCCGATCACGGGGGTTTTCCCCTGAAACCAGTCCTGATGGAAGCGCTGGCGAAAGACGGTCACGAGTGCCTGGACCTCGGGACGCACAGCGCCGACCCGGTCGACTATCCCGACTATGCGCGCGCGGTGGCCGAGGCCATCCAAGCGGGCCGTGCAGAGCGCGGCATCGTCCTCTGCGGCAGCGGTGTGGGGGCAGCAATTGCCGCGAACAAGTTTCGGGGGGTCCGCGCCGGTGTCTGCCACGACACGTTTTCGGCGCACCAGTGCGTTGAAGACGACGACGCCAACGTGCTTTGCCTGGGCGCCCGCGTAATCGGCCCGGCGCTCGCGGTGGAAATCGCACGGGTCTTTCTGGCCGCCCGGTTCTCCGGAGCCGAGCGCCACCGGCGCCGGCTGGAGAAGGTGCTGGCGATCGAACGCGAGCAGTGCGAAAAGGGCTGAGGCCGAGGCGCCGCTGCCCGAGATACCCTGCCTCGCCCTCGCCTGTGTCGCGGTCCGTGCTGTGCTCAGGCCACTGCTTCGAGAAGAGCTGCCGCGCCCATTCCGCCCCCGATGCACATAGTCACGATGCCGTAGCGGCCTCTGCGGCGGCGCAACTCCGGCAGAATGTGGCCGACGAGCCGCGAGCCCGTCATCCCGTACGGGTGGCCGATGGAAATCGCCCCGCCGTTGGGGTTGAGCCGCTCGGGATCCAGGCGCAAGCGGTCGCGGCAGTACACTACCTGAGAAGCAAAGGCCTCGTTGAGCTCGATGACGTCGATATCGGCCAGCCTCCGGCCGGTGCGGCGCAGCAGCTTCGGCACTGCAAACACCGGCCCGATGCCCATCTCGTCCGGCTCGCATCCCGCGACGACGAACTGGTGAAACAGCCCCATCGGCTTCACCCCGAGCGCGTTCGCCCGGTCGGCCGACATCACCAAGGTCATCGACGCACCGTCGGCGAATTGCGAGGCGTTGCCCGCCGTCACCGTCCCACCTTCCTTGAAGGCCGGCTTGAGCTTGGCCAGCACTTCGAGCGTCGTATCCGGGCGATTGCATTCGTCCATCCGGAAATCGTACTCCTCCGCGCGCGTTTCCCCCGTGGCCTTGTCCGTCACCTGGCGGACGACCTTCATGGGCGCGATCTCGCCTTCGAACTTTCCCGCTCGCTGCGCTGCCGCGGTTCGCTGCTGGCTGAGGAGCGCGTATTCGTCTTGCTGCTCGCGGGTGATCCTGTAGCGCTCGGCGACGACTTCTGCGGTAAGTCCCATGGGCATGTAGATCTCTCGCTTGTGGTCCATCAGCCAGGGGTGGAAGAGATTGGTCTTGTTGAAGTCCTGCGTCATCGTGATGGATTCCACGCCTCCTGCCAGAACGACGTCGGCCCCGCCTGCCAGAATGTGATGCGCGGCAATGGCAATCGCCTGCAAGCCGGACGAGCAAAACCGGTTCAGCGTCATCCCCGGCACGGTGACGGGCAGCCCTGCCAAAATTGCCGCGTTCCGCCCAATGTTGAACCCCTGCGGGCCCTCCGGAAATCCGCAGCCGACGATCACGTCATCGATCTCCGCTGGATCCAGAGCCGGCACCTTCGCCAGCACATCGCGGATGCAGTGGGCCACCATGTCGTCCGGCCGGGTGAGATGGAACGAGCCTCGAAACGACTTGGCCAGCGGGGTTCGCGAACTGGCGACGATGAGCGCTTCGCGCATGATCTCCTCCTCGACGCGGGGTTTCGCCGCAGGCGCAACGGCGGCGCGCCACGCGCACTGTGACAACTAGCCCGACTTTGCGCAACCCGCCGCGCGCAGTCGGCTGCCGCGCCGCAACCGGGTGCAGAGTCCCGCCGCCCGAAAAACGATAAGGGCTCTTCTAGTCCTGCGTCCCTGCCATTGCGTCTAGTAGGGACGACAAGAGCCGGCCGGTACGCCGATGCTCGGCGCGCGCGCGGCGCTCGATTTCGCCGGCCCGCTGCTGGTACGGGCCGTCACCGAGGTCCGCCTTGCAGTGCGCCAGCAGTGCCGCGACGCTGGCGGGGCTGGATTCGAGGTGAAACTGGAGGCCGACAGCGCGGCCCCACAGAAAAGCCTGGTGCCGGCACCCGTCGCTTTCCGCGATCCACTGCGACCCCGCGGGGAGAGCGAACGTATCTCCGTGCCAGTGGAAGGCGAGAAACTCGCGCGGCCAGCGGCGGAACATCTCGCACTCCGACGCATCCGGAAGCAGGCGCACCGGGAACCATCCTACCTCGGGGTACGCATTTCGGTACACGCGTGCCCCGAGGACACTCGCGATCAACTGCGCGCCCAGGCATACGCCAACGATCGATTTTTCAGCCCGCAGCGCCCTTTCCAGGAGGCGCTTCTCCGCGGCCAGCCACGGGTAGCGAACGTCGTCCCGGGCCCCCATCGGCCCGCCCATCACCACCAGCCAGTCGAACTGCTCCGGCCTCGGCAGGGGTTCCTCCCGGTAGAGGCGAGCCGCCTTGAGCTGGTGGCCTCTACGCCGAGCCCAGGATGCGATTTTGGCTGGTCCCTCGAACGGCACGTGCTGCAAGCAGCAAATGCGCAGAGCCGGGCGGATGGGCCGCATGGGCGCTCCTTTAGCCCGAGCGAACGCGCGCCACAACCGCTGCGGCGCGCTCCGGGGCACGGGGGAGAAGGCGCGCGCACCCGCCCGGCATGGCGTGGTCGCCGCAAATCCGCTATGCCTCCGGACGCACTGAGGTGGCGGCGGCAGTGCTCGATCCAGAACAAGTGAACGCCCTGCTTTCTGAGACAGCCGGCCGGCTCGATCGGGCCGCGCTCCGCGCTGCCTTCCGGGAGCAGGGAGATTTTCTCGCCCTGCCCGACTTCTTGCCGCCCAACCTCATCGCTGCTCTACAAACCACGCTCGATCCCCTGCGGCCCGAGATTCACCGCGTCCATGTGCCCGGCCGCAAGGGCGGCAGCGTGAGCCGTTTCTCGCTCGACCGCGTGGCTCCCCTCTATGCACACCTTTACCTCGCGCCCGCGTGGGTGCGGTGGCTCGAGGACCTGTGCGGAGAAACTGTCCAGCCGTGCCCGGCTCGAGATCCGCACGCATACGCTCTGTACTGGTACAGCGAAGCAGGGGACTACATCACGGGTCACTACGACACCTCCTTCTATCGCGGCAAGCGATACACGGCTCTGGTGGGCATCTGGGACACCTCCACCAGCGAGCTCGTCTACCAACTGCACCGCAAGGAGCGCGGCCGCATTGCGCTCGAGGGGAGGATTGCCACTCGCCCCGGCACTTTTGTCTTCTTCGACGGCGATCGCTTGTATCACGAGATCACGCCTCTCGGCCCCGGCCAGGAGCGCGTGGTGCTGACTCTCGAATATGTAACCGATCCGCGGATGCGTGCCTGGCAGCGATTCATCTCGGACATGAAAGACGCCATCTCGTACTTCGGCTTCCGCCAGGTCTTTGGGCAACGCCCGCGATCGTGACGTCCGCGCGCGCTCGCCTCTGGTCGCTCCGGGGCGCGCCGTTCTCGCGGAACGGCGCGTCGCCAGCCGCCGGGTTCCTTTACCCCGCTGCGCCGCCCATGCCCTTTGGGTCCCTGCTACAACCGAACCGCCCGCACCGAGCAACCGATCGCCAGCGCGCCACTGCAGGAACGAGAATCCAGAAAGGACGCGGTTCGTCCCGGCGGGTGCAACCCGGACGCAACAAATCCGATGCCGCCGTTTTCCGGGAAGCAGCAGTTTTCGCCACCGACCGCGGCGAAGTGCCATCTGGATCGGGCGTGGGGCGCGGCTCTGCGCTCGACCGGCCTTTTCCCGCGATCGGCTCGACGCCAGCCGGGGCGGTGACTTCGCTTTCCTGGCCGGGACCACTTGGAGGGGCTTTCGCGCTTTTCCGGAACTGGAACATCCGAATTTCCGGAGCGAGCAGCGCCTTCCGTCGCATCGCGCGGGGTACAAGCGCTTTCCCCGTTGGGCGGGCGCGAGGGCACTCGAGCACCGATAGAAAAACTTGCTGCTCGGCGTCCGTGGCGAGCAGGCAAGAAGTGGCGGCGACTGGAGTCGAACCAGTGACCTAGGGATTATGAGACCCTCGCTCTAACCAGCTGAGCTACGCCGCCGCTTTCTCGAGTCCCGGGCCCTGTGATTAAAGAATCGAGCTGTGAGGGTCAAGCGCGGCATTGCCCGGAGCGCGTCCCCTGGGCGGGAGGTGCTTTGTGGAGCAGGCTAGGATCGCAGCGCCGGCGAACCGCAGCGGATCCGCGCAGGCGGCACGCACCTGGCTCAGCGCTCCGGCACGGCTCGAGGCTGCGGGCCGGCGCCCTGCCCGGCACGCGCAAACTCTTCCGCCAGGCTGCGCCGCTTGGCTTTTCTGCCCCCGCGCTCGACCTGCCAAAGCTCTTTTTCCCCGAGTTCCAGGCAGGAGAGCTTGTTCCCGTACACGAGTCCGGTGTCCAGTCCAATCTTGTACGGCAAGTCCACAAACACTTCCCGTTGCGGAGTGTGCCCGAAAAGCACGATTCGCCCTAGGCGGTGGGGGCAGCGAAGGAATTCTTCCCGAATCCACAGTAGCTCTTCCTCTCGCTGTTCTTCGAGAGGTAGCAGGGGGTTGATGCCCGCGTGCACGCACAGGAAGTTGCCGGTTGTATACGTGAGCTGCAGCCCGAGGAAAAACTGGCGATGCGCGGCGGGGAGCTGCTGTGCCAGCTCGGTTCCCGCGCTGCGCTGCACGCCGTAGCTGTCGAGCGTGGCGTAGCCGCCGTTGAACAGGAACGCGTCGCCGTAGTGCCCGCCAAGCCCGAGAAAGTCCAGGAACATGTCCTCGTGATTCCCCTTCAGGAACACGCAGCGCACCCCCTCCTCGCGCAGCCGCAGCAGCCGCTCGACGACTCCGGCCGAGTTGGGTCCCCGGTCGATGTAATCTCCGAGGAACACCAAAGTATCCACTTGCGACGGCTGGAGGGCATCGAGCAAGACCTCTAGCTCGTCCGCGCAGCCGTGAAGGTCGCCGATCACGAACTCTCGGGATGCCATCGCCCGAGCTCTCGCCGCGCCGCTGCCGCGGCTCACCCGTTCCCCTCGCGCAATGCCGCCGCCACCTCGCCGCTTTCCAGTGCCCGGAGCGCAGCGAGATACGGATCCACCTCCCCTCGCTTGATCTGCTGCATCAGGGCAGCGAACTTCCCGTCATCGAGGGCCAGTTCCAGGCGGCGCATCACTTCGTCGCGCAAGAGCTGCAAGAACTCTTCTCTTCGGCCCGCGGCCGTCTTGGCCTCTCCGTGCCCGCTGCGGGCAAGAAAAGCGCGGTGGTCTTCGATCGCCGCGAGCAGCTCCGCGACGCCCTGGCCCCGGTCCGCCTGCGTGAGCAAAACCGGCACGGGCCAGAGCCCCTCGGGCCGGAGTTGCAACATCATCTCCAGTTCCGTTTTGATGCGGTCCGCCCCTTCGCGGTCGGCCTTGTTCACCACGAATACATCGGCGATCTCGAGAAGCCCCGCCTTCATGGCCTGCACGGTATCCCCTGCTTCGGGCACCAGCACGACGACGGTGGTATCCGCGAGGCGGGCGATATCCAGCTCCGTCTGGCCCACGCCGACGGTTTCGATGATGACGAACTCCTTGCCGAAGGCATCGAGAAGGCGGACCACGTGGCGGGTGGCGCGGGCCAGGCCCCCGTGGCTTCCCCGCGTGCTCAGGCTGCGGATGAAGACGCTGGGGTCGAGAAAGTGACTCTGCATGCGGATGCGGTCGCCGAGGACCGCACCGCCGCTAAACGGGCTCGAAGGATCGATGGCCACAATGCCCACAGAGTGCCCGCCGCGGCGCAACTCTCCGGTTAACCGGTCCACGAGGGTGGACTTCCCGGCGCCGGGAGGACCGGTCACGCCGATCGTATACGCGCGCCCGCACCGCTCGTGGATTGCTTCCATGATGGCTGCGGTATCGGGATGGCGGTTCTCCACCATTGTCATCAGCTTGGCGAGGGCGACCCGATCCCCGCCCAGCATGCGGTCGATCAGCTTTCGGGTGACCATGGAATGCCCTACGTGTACCGCAGGGTATGCAGGGGCGCAACAAACTCACCGCGGCGGGAAAGCACTGGCTCTGCGCCGCCGGCGCGCACAGGCCAGGCGTCAGCGAGCCTCCGTTCATCGCCGAGAAGGGGGCGCTGCATTCGCTCCGAGCGGTGTG
>JBBIUR010000094.1:0-13105 GCA_037440145.1 Myxococcales bacterium
CCGATGCCCGCTCTTGCGGCTCTCTTCCAGCCCATCGTCGTCAACGGCTGCGCGATTCGCAATCGCATCGTCCAACCCGCGCAAGGCACCGGTTTCACCGACGCCGACGGCTCGCTCACGCCGCGGCTGCTCGCGTTCCACGAGGCGAAGGCACGCGGAGGCGTCGGGCTGATCGTCTTCGAGGCCACCGCTGTCGATCCGTTGGGCAAGATCTCTCCGATCCAGCCGATGCTCGACGACGACCGCTTCATTGCGGGTTTTGCGGCCCTGGCGGAACGCGTTCATCGCCATGGGGCCCGCATTCTCGTGCAGCTCTGCCACCACGGGCGCATGTCGGCGTCGGTCTTCACCGGCGCGCAGCCGGTCGGGCCTTCCGCCCGGCCGTACGCCTGGCGCACCGTGCACAAGAGGCCTCATTGGTTTCGGCCACCGGATCGGGCCCGCACGCTGAGCGAACGGGAGATCGCCGACATCGTCAAGCGCTTCGGCGCTGCAGCGGGGCGCGCCAAAGCAGCGGGCTTGGACGGGGTAGAAATCCACGGAGCCCACGGTTACCTGATCAGCGAATTCCTATCGCCGCTGACGAACCAGCGCCGCGACCGGTACGGCGGCGATCGCGAGCGCAGAGTGCGCGTCGCACTGGAAATCGTCGAGGAAGTGCGGCGGCAGGTCGGCCCAGACTTCCTGCTTTCTTTCAAGATCAACGGGGCCGATTACGTGCACGGGGGGCAAACGCTGGAGGACACATGTTGGTATGCCGAGCGCCTGGCCGCTGCCGGTATCGACCTGCTCAGCGTCTCCGCCGGAATTTACGGCGCTTTACCGCCCACGATTCCCCCGATGTGGGAACCACACGGCCTGTTCATGCATCTGGCAGCAACCGTGAAGCAGCATGTGGCAGTTCCCGTGATCGGCGGAGGACGGGTCGTCGACCCGCGGCATGCGGAGGAGCTTCTGCGCGCCGGAAAAGCCGATCTGATCGCCATGGGCCGCGCTTTGATGGCGGATCCCGAGTTGCCCCGAAAAGCAGCGGCCGGAGACTTTGCAGGCATCCGCCACTGCATCGGATGCAACCAGTGCCTGGAACTCCCCGAGGGGATGCCGGAGTTCGGTATCCACTGCGTGGTGAACCCCGGCCTCGGGCGCGAAGAGCGGCCGGCGAGCCCCGCGGGCCGCAGCCGCTTCGTCCTCGTGATCGGAGGCGGCATCGCAGGCATGAGTGCAGCCGCCACTGCCGCCGCCCGGGGCCACCGCGTGATCCTCTGCGAGCGGCGCTGGTTTCTGGGCGGGCAATTGCGCACCGTGGCCTGTGTGCCGGGACTCGCGGAGTACCAAGTGGCCGTCGACGACCTCGAAGAGCAACTGCGGCGGCTCGGCGTGGAGGTGCGCCACCTGGAGGCCACGCCAGAAGTCGTACGCGACCTCCGGCCCGACGCCGTTGTCGTCGCTACCGGCGCGGAGTTCGCAGTGCCCCGGATCCCGGGGCTCGACCCGGCGCGCTGCGTCCCGGCAGACGTGGCGATCCGCGCGGATGCCGAAATCGGCTATCGGGTCGTCGTGCAGGGCGAAGACCTTCTGGCTTTCGAAGTCGCCGACGCGCTCGCGCAGCGGGGAAAGCTGGTCACCGTGGTGGAAGTTCCCCGGTTTTTCCCCTTGGACGTCATGCATGTCGGGCTCACGCGATTTTACCTCCGAAACCGGCTCGCGCTCTCCGGTGTCCGCATCGTCCCCTCGGCCGCGATCGCACGGGTCGAGGACGGGCGAGTCGTCGTGGCGCGGGAAGACGGTGCGGAGATATCGCTGCCGGCAGCCGAGACATACGTTTTCGCCCAGCGGCATCCAAACGCCTCCCTCGCGGCATCCCTTCGCGAGATCGTGCCCGAAACCCACGTGGTCGGGGATGCGGCGGCGCCGCGCAAGTCCCTACACGCAGCGCACGATGGCTATCGCGTTGGCTGCGCGCTCTGAAAAGGGGCTTGCCGCCTGCGGGTAGATCGCAGCGACGGGCCCCGCCCTCCCCTGGCTCTCCGCGGTGTTCGAATGGGTACCGGGTGGCGTTCTCGGCCAAACAACGCAGCAGATTGGGATCGGCCCCCGCGCCCCTTCGACGCTGCTCCCGGCTCCGGGCCGGCCCATAGTTGGCGCGGGCACCCTTTCCCGCCGTCAACCGAGCATGATCATCCCGCCGTCGACGACGAGGACTTGACCGGTCATCAGGTCACTGTCCTCGGAGGCGAGGAACACCGCCGTGCCGGTCAGGTCCTCGGGCTGCAGAGCTCTGCGCAGTGCCGTGAACATGACGAGCGAGTTCATGATCTCTTCCGGCACCACGCTCTTGGTGGCTTCAGTCATGGTGAGCCCCGGCGCAATCGCGTTCACGTTGATACCCCAGGGCCCGAGTGCTCCCGCAAAGTACTTCGTCAGGCCGCTCACTCCCATTTTCGCCACGCTGTAGTGGAACGGTGGCGAGGGCTTGTCGGGGTCGCTGGTATCGACGAACCCGACGTTTCCCATGTACGCGGCAGTCGACGACTGGTTGATGATCTTCCCTTTCCGCTGGCGCTTCATGAACGGCTCAACCGCGCGGGTGCAAAGCCACACCCCAGTCAGGTTCACGGCGAGGATGCGGTTGAAGTACTCGAGCGATTGGTTTTCCCGGTCCAAGCCGTAAAAGATCGCGGCGTTGTTGACCAAGACGTCGATGCGGCCAAATCGCCCCGCGGTGGCAGCCGCCATGGCCTTGCAGCTCTCCTCGCTGCTCACGTCGGTGGGCACGAACATCGCGTCGGCCCCGGCGGCGGTCAGCTCTTCCGTAACCTCGCGCCCGGTTTTCTCGTTGATCTCCGCGACGACAACCTTCGCTCCCTCTGCCGCAAAGCGCCGCGCGTAGGCGCGGCCGATGCCCTGCCCCGCTCCCGTGATGATGGCCACTTTGTCCTTCAAGCGCATGGTTCCTTCCTCTTCTCCTGGCACACCGAGCACCACCGGGCGCGCGGCGAGGGTGGCGCGCACCGTTTGACAGCCCGGCCCGCGGTGGGCTATGGGGCACCAACAAATTGCAAAATTTACCTCCCGGTACCACGCGGGGAAAAGGCGCGTCAAGGCGCTTGAACAGAGGGGGTGCGTGCGCATTCTCTGGGGCGCCAGGGGCGTTATTTCTCCAGCGCGCGGGGGAGGGAGGTACACTCGGGAGGAACGGCCATGTCGAAGCCGGTATTTCGAGACGTCATCAGGAGCCACGAAGTCGAGGCAGCGATGCCCCCCGACGAATACCTGCGCGATCTCGACCGGATGATCGCCGAGATCGCCACCACCAAGGACGAGGTGACGCCCGCGATCGGCAACGGCACGGCGCCGCTGTCGCTGATCCGGATGCTAGCGAAGGAATACTATTACCTCGGCAAGTGGATGACGCCGGAGTTCGCGATCCTGATCGCCAACGCTCCCGACACGGACGCACTGACCATGGAGGAGTCGGAGCACTTTGGGCACTGGGCGCAAAACTTTGCCGACGAGGCCGGCTACCTGCGCGATCCGAACCACGTGCTCATGAAGTGGCGATGGTGCCAGCAGCTCGGGATCACGGCTGAAGAGCTCGCGAGTTACGTGCCCCTCCCCGAGACGATCGCCACGACGTTCACGATGCTCTACTACATCCGCCGCTCCTACGAAGAGGGCCTGGCGGTCTTCGGCTTCGCGGGGGAAAGGCTTGCGGCAAAGTCTGGATACGCGAAGATCTTGTACGAAGGTCTGAAGACCCACTACGGACTCGAGGTGCAGAACTTCGCGGTGCACGCCTACGCCGAACCCGACCACGGGGACAAGGCGGAGGCGCTGTTCCGGAAAGTGGCCACCACGGCGAGCGTGCAGCGTCGCTGCCGAGAGGCCATCCGGAACACGATGATCGTGCGCGACGCGCGCACGAAGGCGCTGAACCAGCTCCTGCGCGCCTCGCGCTGAAGCAGCTCGGCAACCGGGTCACCGACTCGAGGGAAGCTGCAGGCCGACGGCGACCCGCTCTTCGGCGCTGCGCTTTTCGACATCGGCGACTCTCTGCACTGCCTCGACGAGCGGCCGCAGGCCCTGTCGGGTGCTGAGCTGAATGGCCAAGCCCGGCCGAGCGTTGAGCTCCAGGATCACCGGCCCGCGCGCGGCGTCGAGGACGATATCCACCCCGAAGTACCCCAGGGGGAGAGCGTCGTACGCCCGGGCGGCAAACTGCAGCATCTCCGGCCATGCCGGCACACTCCACCCGCGGAGGGGCACGCCAGTGTCGGGGTGAACTTCGACGACACGTCCCCGCCAGATCGCGTGCCCGGTTTTCCCGGTGCGCAGGTCCAATCCCACCCCGATTCCTCCGGAGTGCAGGTTCGCCCGCCCGTTCGACGCGCGCGTGGGCAAGCGCAGCATCGCCATCATCGGCACCCCGCGGTACACGACGATGCGGATGTCCGCAACCCCACCCACGCTCAGGGGCTCCATCTCCGGCGCGCTGCGAAGCCGGTATTCGAGCACCGCGTCGTCGCGAGCCTGGCTCAGTGCGTACGCCCCAGCCAGGATGTCCGCTGCATGCGCGAGGAGCTCCCGGCGCCCGATCCGCCGCCCGTTCGCGGTGCGGAACGAATCGCCGTCGCGACCTGCAACCACGAGCACCCCTTCCCCCCCTGCGCCCCGCGCCGGCTTGAGCACGAACTCGGCACGTCGCTCCATTTCTTCGGCGAAGGCGTAGAGATCCCCGTGCCGTCCGCACATCGCATACGTTGCCGGCACGGGAAGCCCCGCTGCAGACAAGGCGGCTTTCGTCTGCTGCTTGTGGTCGACGACCGCGAACAGAGGCCCCTCGTTGTATCGCTGGATCAGGTCCAGATTGCGGCGATTCATGCCCAGCACCTCGGTCCGAATCCGCCGCCATCCGCGGAAGCCGATCATGGCACGGAGCCGCTGCGCGCGAAGTCGCGAAAGCGCAGATACTCCAGCACCCGCAAGCCCCTCCATTTCCCCAAGGCAACATTGAGCGCCACGGAAACCAGAATGAGCTCCGGAAACGCCAAGAGCAGCGACTGCAATCCGGTTCGCTCGATGGCCAGGTAGCACAGGCAAGCGAGAAGCAGGGTATTGAACGTCAAGCGGACGGCCTCGCGGGTGCCGAATTCAAACTGGGAGGCGGCGAAGTTCTCGATCACGCTCGACATGATGACCATCGGGAAGATGCTCACGTTGATCAGCGCCCCGATTCCAAGGGATGCGCCGGCCACGGTCAGGCCGGCCATCAGGCCGGCAACGGTCGCCACCAGGATCGCCAGGCGCGACACCAGCTGTAACCGGATCCGGCGCAACAGCATTCGTACCACCGCGCCGCAGCTGACGATCGTGCAGAAGATGATCACGCCCCACTCCAAACCTGTAGTCAGAAAGGCGAGGGACACGATCACGGGCGCGAAGGTCCCGAAAGAATCAATGCCGATTACGATGCGTGCCACTACGATCACCGTAGCGATGAGCGGAAGGACGAGAATGAGCGTCAGTGCCTGCAGGGGCACTTGAGCGCGCACGGCGCGGGCCCACGCGCCGACCACCGCCGCCCGCCACCAGCCCAGCTCCCGCGAGCTCCCCGCGGTCACAGAGAAGACCTGGAAGTCCCACTTCCGCGCCTCGTCTCCCATGGGCACGCCGCGCAACAAATTGGCGCGCGCTGTCTCCCACAAGGCCAGCAACGGCACCGGCCGGGACGCGAGGACGACTTCGCCGGCGTCGAGCAAGCGAATCAAAACGGCCCCGAGCACTCGGCCCACAGGGCGCGGGAAGCTGCCGCTGATCAGGATGCGCGCGTCGTTGAGCGGCACCTCGCGCTCGCCCAGTGCGAACAGCGCGTACAGCCCCGCATCGTCCGCGGTCGCGATCACGACGAGATGGGCGGCACTGACCAGGCTCAAGTTGTTGCTGACCAGGCGCTGCAAGTGCTGCTCCCGGAAGTATCGGGATTCGAAGCGGGACTGCATCAGAACGACGTTCACCTCGTCTTCCCGCGCCTCCTTCAGGATGCGCTCGGAGACGGATTCGGGAACTCTGTGATCCACCAGAAGAAGGGCTGAGGCGACTGGCTTCTCCTGGTAACTGGTCACGGTGCGCACTTGCTCGGCGCCCACCCGGGGCTCGATGCGCGGCTTTTCTGTTCCCGGAGCCGCCTGTTCCAGGCCGAGTGCAACCTCGCGTGTGAGCTGGCGGACGACAAACCCGTACTCCACGCCCATCCCCGCCGAGTGCACGATCAGCGGCAGGTCGCCCCGGTACAGGGCCACATAGTCGTGGGGGAGCCATCCAAAATGGTTTCCCCCGGCATCCAGGGGAACCCACCGGTCGCCGAGGCGAGCTTCCACCCACGAGATCGTGCCCCGCTTTTTCGTCGCGTCCTCCAGGCGCAAGCCGCCGACAATGCGCGCTGGGATGCCCGCGCTGCGCAGCAAAGCCGCCAGCAGGCGCGCCTTCCCCGTTGTGTTCCCTCGCCCTTCCGACAGGACTCCCCGGGCGTCCGACGCAACCTCCCCGGTCGCGGTCTGGATCGCCGTCGCGACGAACTGGAACAGCGCCCATGCAACCGCCTGGCGGTCGCGCTCGCCCGCGGTCAATTCGCGCGCCCGCCGGCGAATTTCCAGGTCGTCGCTCTGGATCAGCGGAGTCGGGCCAAGATCAACGGTGCCCGGCGGCTCTGCGCCCCCGCTCTCCGTTCTCTCCGACACCTCGCCGCGGACTTCCGCCGTCACTGCATAGCGGATTTCGCATTCTTCAGCGGGGGCGCTCCGCACCCAGATCCCCCGCAAGTTGCCCCCATCCGCCTCCTCCCAAAAAGAGAAGCCAAGTCCGTTTACTGCGCGGCTCACGATGTGCTGGCGGCCGTCCGAAACCGGCAGCAGCATTTCCAGCCGTCCTCCAGCTGGCACCGCCCGTAGTTTCACGTACATTTCGATTCGCCAGTACCCCGCTGCGGGAGCCGCTGCCCTCTCCGCGGCACGTCCCGGCTCGCCCGAGCCCGTAAAGACCTCCGTGGGTGCGCCCGCCGAACTGGGGTCCGCCAGGATGCTGCGGCTCAGGAGGAGAAGCGCAGCAGCGGACACCGCCACACGACCCGCACCGGCCCTGCAGCGGCGAGCGGTTCCCGGTCTCCCTGAAGCCCACACTCCACAAGGACCCTTACCTGTAAACGCGCGAGAATGCACGCCGAGGCCCGCGGCCGCCCCCGCGCCTCCGCGAGGGACCCAACTTGCGTCGGCGCGATCGACGTGCGACAAGCAAGCCAACTTGCTTCCCAAGAGGAGGTCGCCTCGCGTGAGCACGCCGCTGGAAGTTCGCAACGAGATCGTCGCTGCGGTCCGCCGTTTTGTGGAGCGCGACGTCTTTCCCATTGCCAGCGAGCTCGAGCACCGCAACGAGTACCCACACGCGCTCGTCGAGCGGATGAAGGAGCTCGGCTTGTTCGGGGCCACGATTCCCCAGGAATACGGGGGCTTGGGGCTCGATTACACCACGTACGCCATGGTCGTCGAAGAGCTCTGCCGCGGCTGGATGAGCCTTTCGGGGGTGTTGAATACGCACCTCATCCTGGCCTTCTTGCTCAACGCTCACGGTACAGACGATCAGAAGCGAAGGTACCTGCCCGCCCTGGCAAGCGGGGAGCACCGGGGCGCGCTTTGCCTGACGGAACCGCATGCCGGAAGCGATGTCCAGCGCATCCGCACGACCGCAGTGCGCAAGGGAGACACCTACGTGCTGAATGGCACGAAGATGTTCATCACCAACGCCCGCACCGCGACCCTTTACGCCACGGCTGCAAAAACGGACCGCAACGCCGATCCGCCTTACAAGGGCATCAGCATGTTCGTCGTCGAGAAGGGACCCGGGGTCACGGTGAGCCGCGACATCGCGAAACTCGGTTACAAGGGCGTCGAGACGTGCGAGGTGTGCTTCGAAGACTGCACGGTACCGGCGAGCAACTTGATCGGCGGCAAGGAAGGCGAAGGGTTTCGCCACGTGATGAGCGGCCTGGAAGTCGGGCGGATCAACATCGCGGCCCGCGCAGTCGGCGTCGCGCGGGCGGCGTTCGAATGCGCAATCCGGTACTCCCAGCAGCGAGAGGCCTTTGGCAAACCGATCTGCCAGCACCAGGCGATCCAGCTCAAGCTCGCGGATATGGCAACCAAGATCGAGGCGGCCAGACTGCTCACCCACCACGCTCTTCCGATCTCCCACCACGCGGCGGCCAAGAAAGATCGCGGCGAGCGCTGCGATCTGGAGGCCGGAATGGCGAAGCTCTTCGCGTCCGAAACGTGCGAAGAGGTCTCGCTCGACGCGATGCGGATCCTCGGTGGCTACGGGTACACCCAGGAATTTCCCGTCGAGCGATACTACCGCGACGCGCCGCTCATGATCATCGGAGAGGGGACCAACGAAATCCAGCGGCTCGTAATCGCGCGCCAGCTCCTGGAGCGCTACAAGCTCTGAGAGCACGACTGCGGGCGGGCCTCAGTCCGCCCATCCCGGCCTTTCCAACGCCTTTCGGTACTGCTCCTCCAGCCGCGGCCGGAAGTCTGGGTGGGCGACCTGCAGCAGCGCGGCCGCACGCTCCCGCAACGTGCGGCCGCGCAGCTCGGCGACACCGTATTCCGTGACCACCACGTCGGCGCAGTATCGGGGAATCGTCACCGGGGCGCCCGCCGAAAGCGAGGGGACGATTTTCGAGCGGCTCCCGTCTGCGGTCGTCGATGCCAGCGCCACGATGGAACACCCCCCCTCCGAGTACGCGGCGCCCTCGGCAAAGTCCAAAGCGCCTCCCACGCCGCTGATTTGCACTCCATCCACAGTCTCCCCATTCACCTGTCCCTGGAGGTCGACCTCGACCGCGGAATTGACAGAGTAAAACCGGGGCAGCCGGGAAAGCGCGACCACGTCGTGCGTCACGGAAGAGGGATGCAGCTCCACCTGCGCGTTGCGGTCGACGAACTCGTAGAGCACCGGACTGCCGGCAACCTCGCCAGTAACGACGCGCGCGCGGTGCCGAGACCGCCGCAAGAAATCCACCACCCCGTCGCCTACCATCCCGGAATGGATGTTCACGCCTTCGCGCTCGTGGAGCCGATATAGCAACGCCTCGGGAATGGCCCCGATGCCGACCTGCACCCAGGCTCCCGGGGGAATGCAGCCGAGCACGTTCTCGACGACCTGCTCGTCGCGGGGGTTTCGCCGCGCGCCCCGGTACACCCCCAGCGGCTCGCCGGAGTCCACCGCGACGTGAATGGCATCCGCCGGCAGCGTCGATGGCCCAGAGGTCCACGGCAAGTGCGGGTGAATCTCGGCGATCACAAGCCGGGCGGCTGCCACCAGATCGCGGTAGACGCTGACAGAGATTCCCAGGCTCACCGCACCGCCGCGGGGAGGCGATACCTGGACAATCACCACGTCGGGCGGTAGAGGACCCTGGCGGCTCACCACTCGCGTGATGTCCCGGAAACGCAGCGGAAGGAAATCGATGCATCGGCGGCGAAACAGGTCCCGCAACCGCGGACTCGCCTGCCAGGTCGCATAGGCGAAGTTTTCCCCGAGTCCCTCGCGAAGATAGGCATACTGTCCGAACTGGAGGCCCGAGTACAGGCGCAGCCGGGAAAAGCGCTGCCGCTGCGCCCGCAGGGCCCCGTACAACTGGGTCGGCTCGACGGCGCCGTGAGGCAAGATCACCCGCGCGCCATCGGGAATGGCCGCAATGGCCGCCTCCGGCGAAACGATCTTCATCGCGTCCCTCGGGGCGCTGGGCAAGCAGGAGTGCCATCGCCCCCCGCACGCGCCAGCGCACGAACCCCATGCGTACACTGCCTTGACATCGCCATTCTCGCTCTTCCAGAATCGGAATGCGTGATTACCGCGAGAACCACCGCACTCCAAGAGGGCCACTTCTCGATCGCCTCGTGGCGCGGGCGGGAAGTTCCTGCCCGAACCTGAAGAGAGGCCCGGCGGGGGTCCGGCGTTGCAAATCAAAGAACTCTTCGCGCGCGACGGACCGATTTTCTCCTTCGAATTTTTCCCTCCGAAGACCGACCGCGGTCTGGAGGCACTCTACGGCACCATCGAGCGCCTGAAACCGCTGCACCCCGATTTTGTCTCGGTCACCTACGGCGCCGGGGGCAGCACCCGGCAGAGAACCGTCGAACTCGTCGTCCACATCAAACGCGAGATCGGGATAGAGGCAATGGCCCACCTCACCTGCGTCGGAGCGAGCCGAAGCGAGATCGCGGCCGTCCTCGACGAACTGCGGGCGCGCGGCATCGAAAACGTCCTTGCCCTGCGGGGCGACCCGCCGCGGGACCAACCCGAATTCACTCCGCACCCGGACGGTTTTGCGCACGCCTCCGAGCTCGCTGCGTTCATCCGCGAGCGTGGAGATCCCTTCTGTGTCGGCGGGGCGTGCTATCCGGAAGGCCACATCGAAGCCCCCGATCTCGAGACCGACCTCGACCACTTGGTCGCCAAGGTGAAGGCTGGCGTGGACTTTCTGATCACGCAGCTCTTCTTCGACAATCGCCATTACTTCGACTTCGTTGAGCGCGCGCGCACACGGGGCATCCAGGTGCCGATCCTGCCCGGCATCATGCCCGTGACAAACGCCGCGCAGGTAGAGAGGTTCACCAAGATTTGCGGTGCCAGCATCCCGCCCGACTTACAAGAGAAACTGGATGCGGCACGCGACCGCGAAGAAGAAGTCCTCCGCATCGGCGTGGAACACGCCACCCGCCAATGTCTGGACTTGCTCGCACGCGGCGCCCCTGGCATCCACTTCTATACGCTCAACCAGTCGCCCGCGACCCGGGCGATCCTCCAGCGCTTGCGAGCGTAAAAGATGCCCACGATTGTCACATTCACGCCCCTGGAGCCGCCGCGGCGGACCCGCGTGACCGGACCCGGAAAGATGCTGAACCACTTGTGCGAGGATGCAACCGGGCAAAAGCACCGCCAGCGACTGCCGCTGGGCAGCGTCCGCGGCATCATGTACGTGGACGCAGTTTGCCTGAATTGCGGTGCCCACTTCATCTGGGTGGAGGACGGAGAACCGGAAAGCCTCCCCCGTGGGGCCTAAGGGAGCGAGCCGAACCGCTCCCGTTCGCGGGCCAAGAGCCCCTCTGGATGGAATTGGTCGGCGCCCTCGGCTACAGGTAACGGGCACCGATGTACGCGGACCCGGGTCGCATCCAGCAGCTCCAGCGCCTTGCCGGCGAGCGGATTCTTCTGCTCGACGGAGCGATGGGCACCGCGATCCAGGCGGAGGGCCTTACCGCGGCGGACTTTGGCGGGCCGCAGTTCGAAGGTTGCAACGAACACCTAGTTCTGACGCGGCCCGACGTCGTCCGCGGCATCCATGAATCCTACCTGCAGGCAGGAGCGGACATTATCGAGACGAACACGTTCGGCGGCACCCGCATCGTGCTCGTGGAGTACGGCCTCGAAAGCCGCGTTGCCGAGATCAATTTCGCGGCAGCACGACTGGCGCGCGAAGTGGCGGACGCGGCCTCGACCCGCGACCAGCCCCGGTTTGTAGCCGGATCGATGGGCCCGGGCACGAAGTCGATTTTCGTCACCGGCGGCATTACCTTCGCCGAGGTGCGCAGCGCGTACGCGGAACAAGCCGCGGCGCTGGTCGAGGGTGGGGTCGACCTCCTGTTCTTGGAGACACAGCAAGACACGCTGAACGTCAAGGCGGCAATGCTGGGCGTCGAAGACGCGGTCGCACAGCTGGGCAAATGCGTGCCTGTGGTCCTGACGGCGTCGATCGAGACCATGGGGACCATGCTCGGGGGTCAGGCCATCGAGGCCTTCTACGTCTCGGTGTCGCACTGGGATCTCTTCGCCATCGGCATGAACTGCGCCACGGGCCCCGACTTCATGACCGATCACCTTCGCACCCTCGCAGGCCTTTCGCGCTTTCCGATCTGTTTGTTCCCGAACGCCGGGCTGCCCGACGACGAGGGTCACTACCGGGAAGCACCCGAGGCATTCGCGCGCAAAGTGGAGCGGTTCTGCGCCGCGGGATGGGTCAACATCGTCGGTGGCTGTTGTGGCACGACGCCCGAGCACATACGCATGCTGGCCGAGGTCATCCGCCGCTACGCACCCCGCAGGGCCCAGCCGGAGCGGCGCTGTGCCGTTTCGGGAATCGAAGCGCTGTCGATCGACGACGAAACCCGACCTGTCCTCGTCGGCGAGCGAACCAACGTGCTCGGCAGCCGCAAGTTCAAAGAGCGCATCGCAGCGGGGGATTTCGAAGGTGCTGCCGAACTCGGGCGGGCGCAGGTCCGTCGCGGAGCCCACATCCTCGACGTGTGCTTGCAGGACCCGGATCGAAACGAGGCTGCAGACCTTGCGGGGTTCCTCGACGTCCTGGTCCGGAAGGTCAAAGTTCCCCTGATGATCGACTCCACCGATCCCGCGGCCATTGAGCAGGCGCTGCAACGCACGCCGGGCAAGTCGATCATCAACTCCGTCAACCTCGAAGAGGGCGAGGAGCGCTTCCGCCGCGTCGCGCCGCTAGCCCGGCGGTACGGGGCTGCGCTGGTCGTCGGATGCATCGACGAAGACACGCGGCAGGCGCAGGCCCTCACGCGAGAGCGGAAGCTCGCGATTGCCCTTCGATCGTACGAGTTGCTGACGAAAAAATACGGGGTGCCTCCGGAGGACATTATCTTCGACGCCCTGGTGTTCCCCGCCGCTACCGGCGACGCCACGTATGCGGGCTCCGGAGTGGAAACCATTGAGGGCGTGCGCCAGATCAAGCGCCAGCTGCCCGACACCAAAACGATCCTGGGGATCTCCAACATCTCCTTCGGCCTGCCCCCAGCAGGGCGCGAGGTGCTGAACTCCGTCTTTCTGCACCACTGTATCGAAGCCGGGCTCGATCTCGCGATTGTGAACGCGGAGAAGCTGCAGCGCTACGCCTCGATTCCCGACGAGGAAAAACGCCTGGCGGAGGACCTCCTCTGGTGGCGGGGATCCGATCCCGTGGGGGCGTTCACGGCGCACTTCCGCGCCAAGGCGCCGCAGCGGGCCGTGCAGGGGCGACCCGATCTCT
>JBBIUR010000095.1:0-13077 GCA_037440145.1 Myxococcales bacterium
ACTGACCATAGAGCGCGGCGACCGCGCCGACCAGCAGACAGATGAAGATCAGGAACGCAATAGCCGGGGTGGCTCTGGTGGTCGCCTCGCTCAGTCTTGCGCTCGGCAGTGCGGTCGCTGGAGACGAGGGGGAAAAGGGGCGGTCCGAAAAGCGCCTGCGCGCCGTCGAAGAGCAGCAGCGCAGGCTGGAAGAGGAGTTGCGCGAGCTGAGGCAGCAGGTCGAGCAGCGGGCGGGGGCGCCGCCAAAGGTGGAGGAGATCGAGCGGCGGCAGGGAATTCTCACGGAAGAGGTCCGCCGGCTGCGGGAAGCCCTGGCGGTCCCGGAGACCGAAGAGCTCAAAAGTCGCTACGGCCTCGGGCCAGCCGCGTCCAAAGTGTACGGGGTCGGACGAGGCCTTTCCATCGGGGGTTACGGGGAGGCGAATTTCCGGAAGGTGGCGAGAGATGGAGACGGCGTGCCCGACGAGTTCGATTTGCTGCGGTTCGTCCTGTACGTGGGCTACAAGTTCAACGATTGGATCGTGTTCAATTCCGAGACGGAGTTCGAACACGCCACGACCGGGGAGGGCGCGGAGGAAAAGGGCGAAGTCTCGATCGAGTTTGCAACGCTCGATTTTTTCCTGCACCCGAGAGCGAACGTGCGCGGGGGGCTGGTGCTGGTCCCAATGGGTTTCATCAACGAGATCCACGAGCCTCCGTTTTTTCACGGGAACGTGCGCCCGCCTGTGGAACAGCAGATCCTGCCCTCGACTTGGAGGGCCAACGGCATCGGCCTGTTCGGCGAGCTTCTGCCGGGCTTGGAGTACCGGACCTACGGAATCACGAGTCTCGACGCAAAGGAGTTTCGCGCTTCCGGAATTCGCGGCGCGCGACAGAGCGGGAGCCGGGAGCGCGCCGATGATTGGTCATGGGTGGGCCGCCTCGATTACACGTTCTTGCCCGGTACTCTGCTCGGAGGCTCTGCGTACCTCGGCGACCAGGGACAGAACCGATTGTTCGGGAACCCGGTGGATCTCGCCAATCCCCCGCGCAAGGCGGGCGTGTTCACGCAGATTTACGAGCTCCACGCCCAGGTGCGCCACCGCGGCCTCGAATTCCGTGCCCTGGGTGCTTGGATCGGCGTCAGCGATGCCGCGTTGCTCAGCAGCGATCCGGCCATCAATCCGAGGGCCGCAGACGCGGCGAAGCGGGATCAGCCGGTTGCCCGCGGCATGCTGGGCTACTATGGGGAGATCGCTTACGATATTCTGCCGTGGCTATTGCCGGAGACCGACCAGTACCTGGCCCCTTGGTTCCGGTATTCCCGCTTCGACACGCAGAACTCGGTGCCGCTGGGGCGAGAGCGAGACAATCGGTTCGACCGGGATTTCTACGAATTCGGCTTGACCTATAAGCCGCATCCCCAGATCGTGCTGAAGGCGGATTATCGGATTCAAGATGCCAAAACGGGGAACTTGCCCGACGAGATTCGCCTGGGCGGCGGGTTCGTGTTTTGAGCCGGGGGCAGCGGTGAACGGCAGGGGCAGTGCCACTGCAGTTGCGCTCCTGATCGCCGCGGTTGCGTTCGGGATTCCCTCCGCACGGGCATTGGTCCTTTACGCCCGGGTGCAAGGGGTGTTCTACAGGGCGTGCGCCCGCGACGAGGCGCTGAGGCTAGCTTTTCCCGACGCCGAAAAGACGGAAGCGCGCGATTTCTTCCTGACGCCAGAGCAGCGGGCGGAAATCGAAAAACGAGCACACGCCAAGCTCGACTCGGACCTGATCACCATCTACGTCGGCTACCGGGGCGGGTCGGTCGTCGGCTACGCCGTGTTCGATACGCACATCGTGCGCACGCTCCCCGAGACATTTCTTGTCGTCCTGAGCCCCGACGGGACTGTGGCGGCCGTTCATTTACTTGCTTTTTACGAGCCGCCCGAATACGCGCCCCCGACGCGCTGGCTGCAGGGCTTTTCGGGAAAGCGGCTGCCCGAAGAGGCGGAGCCGGGGCGCGGGCTCGCGGCGATCAGCGGTTCGACGCTGACCTCGCGGGCGGTGACCGCCGGCGTCCGGCGCGCGCTGGCGATTTACGCAGTCCTGATCCGGGGATCGTAAGCCGTGCGCTTCGTGGTGACGGGCGAGTGGACGCGCAACTCGCTCTTGCGGGTCATCGTGTGGTGTTTCCTCCTTTACGTCGTCGTTTTGTGGGTGACCAATGGACTGATGTATTTCTCCCGAATGGGCCTGACGCCCACTTCGGTCGTCGAGTACTACCGCGGCAGCGAGGCTCGCTATCTCCAGCCGCGCTCAGTGGCCGGGCTGCTCGAGGTGTTGCACTTTCATAGCTTCGCCATCGGGATACTGCTGCTGACTTTGACCCATTTGCTGCTCTTTGTTCCCCTTTCGCAACGGGTCAAAGCCTGGGGCATTGCGCTTGCCTTTGGTAGCGCGTTCGTCGAGGAGCTGAGCGGCTGGGCGGTGCGGTTTGTCCACTCAGGGTTTGCGTGGGCGAAAATTGTTTCGTTTCTGTGCCTGCAGGGGGTGCTGCTGTGGCTTGTGGCAATGATCGTATGGGCGCTGTGGGCCCGTGAAGGGAGTTCGTACAACCAGAACAACGGGACGGCGCGAACGTGAGCCGGGGGCTCTTGCTTACTTTTATCCTCACCCAGTGGGGGGTGGTTCGGGCCGCTGCTGCGGCTGGGTTCAGTGCCGGGCAGGTCGTGATGGGCACCGTGCTCGAGGTGACCGTCATCGCAGAAGACGCGGAGCGGGCGCGTTCCCTAGCGCTGCGCGCCGTCGAAATAGCGCGGCAGTGGGAAGCGGTTTTGACCACCTGGCGGCCAGACGGGGAGTTGGCGCGGTTGAACGCGGCTGCCGGCTCGGGCCCCGTCCCGATCAGCGCCGATCTCGCCTGGGCGTTGCAGCAGATGCTGTTGTTGCACCGTGCCACCGGCGGCGCATTCGATCCCGCCGTCGGACGGCTAGTGGATCTCTGGCGATCTCCCGACCCGCCTGATTCGGCGCGCGCCCGTGCCCGCAGTCGCCCGCTGGCGAGCGCCCTGCGAGTTGCGGACGGCGAGGCCGAGCTGGCCCCGAACACGGCGCTCGATGCGGGCGGGATCGGAAAGGGCATCGCACTCGATGCTGCCGCCCGCATGCTGCGCTCGGAAGGCGTGGAACGTGCGTTTCTCGATTTCGGAGGATCGACGCAGTTGGCGCTGTCCGCCCCTCCGGGCCAAGGCGGTTGGCGGGTGCTGATCGCGGGCTTGCAGCGGGGATCGGTCCACGGGCAGCTCGTGTTGCGCGATCGCGCCCTTTCCACCTCTCGGGCGCTTGGGCCAGGCGCAGAAGCGGGGCCGTGTATCGATCCGCGGACCGGAAAGCCCGTGGAGGCGCCGCGCTTGGCAACTGTTGTCGCAGCGGACGCCACAACGGCGGATGCGTGGTCGACCGCCTTGGTCGTCCTCGGACGCACGGGCCTCGGCCAGGCGGAACATGCGGGGCTGGAGGTCTTGCTGGAGGATCGATCGGGCACGGAGCGAACCCCCGGCTTCCCGCTCGAGCCCTTTCCGTGAAGCAGCCCAGAAGGTGTCTGGGAAACAGAAGCTGTGGCCGTGCCTCCGGAGGTCGGGATATAGAGTCGTGCAGGGCCGCTGTAAAAGGAGGGGTGCGATGCATGCCGATCCGCGCTTGATCGACAGTTTGAACGACATCCTCGCTGCCGAAATCGCCGGCATTCACCAGTATGTCCTTCACGGGAAGATGTGCGATCACTGGGGCTACGAGTGCCTGGCGGAAGTGGCGCGCAAGGAAGCCGTGGAGGAAATGAAACATGCCGAGGAACTGATCGAGCGACTCTTGTTTCTCGGCAGCATGCCCGCGCTGCAGCGGCTGCCTGCCGTGCAGATCGGGCGCACGCCGCTCGAACAACTTCAGAGCGACCGGAGCGTCGAGGTGGCGGCCGTAGAACGCTTGAACCGGGCCATCGCGCTGGCCGCGGAGGTAGGCGATCACGGGACGAAACAACTCCTGGAGAAGCTCCTGCGGTCAGAAGAAGAGCACCTCGAGTGGCTGGAGGCGCAGCTCGAGCTGGTAAAACAGATTGGAGAGCAGAACTACCTGGCGCAGCAAATTCGCGCTCGCTGAAAGCAAAGCGGCAGGAGCGGCTCGCGCGGCGCGGGCGACCGCTGCGGTCGAGGACGCGGTGGATTGCGCGGCGAGTCCCTCACGACCTGTTTCGCCCTTTCTTGACTTGCTCGGAAGGCGCGGGCTATACGCAGCGGGGAGCGCGAAAGGCCATGGGTTTCATGTCGCAGCCCCAGTGGAAGTGTCCGCGTGCGGAGGATGAAAAGGCGTTTTGAGGGGCTGCTGCAGCGAGCCGTTTCGAAGGCGTCAAATGGGGGAGTTCTGATATCGGGCAGCCTCCCCCCTTTGGTTCTGGAGGTACCCAAGGACCCGGCTCTTGGCGATCTAGCGACCCCGATCGCGCTGGCCCTGGCTCGCGCGGAGCGGCGGCCTCCCCGCGAGCTGGCAGAGGCCATTCTCCGCCACTTCGAGGATCCCCAGGGCTTCGTCGCCGCAGCGGAGATCGCGGGCCCCGGATACATCAACTTTCGCCTTTCGCCCTCCTTCTGGGATTGGTGCTTGAAGGATCTGGACGATCCGCACTTCCGATTTCCGGACTTGGGCAGGGGGAAGAGAGTGCTGATCGAGTTTGTCAGCGGCAACCCCACCGGGCCGCTCCATGTCGGCCATGGTCGGGGAGCGGTGACTGGCGACGTGCTGGCACGCCTCATGGCCGCGACGGGATTTCGCGTAACCCGGGAGTACTACGTGAACGACGCCGGGCGGCAAATCGATGCGCTCGGCAAATCGACGCTGGCGCGCGTGCGGGAGCTATGCGGCGCGCCTCTCGAACTGCCGGCGAACGGCTACCCCGGCGAATATCTGCGTGCCGTGGCAAGCGCCGAGATGGATGCGGTCTTCGCTCGCTTGGCTGCGGCGGCGGGCAGGCCCTGTCCGCAGAGTGCTCGCGAGCGCTTGGAGCTCCTGGCCGCACGTGAGGAGACGGCTGCGCGGATCTGCGCCGAGCACGCCGCCGCGGCGATCCTCGAGGGGATCAAGGGGGACTTGGCGTTGTGTGGAATCTCGTTCGACAGCTTCGTAAGCGAGCGCGAGCTGCGCGATTCGGGAATTGTGGGGCGCGCCCTGGACGCGATGCGCCGCCGCGGCTTGCTCTACGAGCGAGACGGCGCCCAGTGGTTTCGATCCCAGGAGTTCGGCGACGAGAAAGATCGGGTGGTGGTCCGCGCCGACGGCGAGCTCACGTATTTCGCAAGCGATATCGGGTATCACCTCCAAAAGCTCGAGCGGGGCTACGACTTGTTGATCAACGTCTGGGGCGCGGACCATCACGGCTATATCGGCCGCGTGCGCGCTGCCATGCAGGCACTGGGCTATGACCCGCAGGCATTGCAGGTCGTTCTCGTGCAGATCGTGAACTTGAGCCGCTCGGGCCAGCCCGTGCGCATGGGCAAGCGGTCGGGGGAGTTCCTCTCGCTGCGCGAGATCGTGGAGGAGGTAGGCCCCGACGCAGCCCGCTTTTTTTTCCTCATGCGGAAGTCCGATGCCCAGCTCGACTTCGATCTCGACCTGGCGAAGAAGCAGGGCGCGGAAAACCCGGTGTTTTACGTGCAGTACGCGCACGCTCGGTGTTGCAGCTTGTTCCGCGAGGCAGCCCAAGTGGGGACCGCGACCCCAGATGCAGCGCAAGTGAGCACGCAGGTGTTGGCCGCACCCGAAGAGCTTGCGCTCGTGAAGAGGCTTTCGCTGTTCCCCGACGCGGTCGAGGAGGCCGCGCGGGACTTGGAGCCGCACCGCCTGGTTTTCTACCTGATGGAACTGGCCGGTTCGTTCCACCGGTTCTACAACCGGCACAGGGTCTTGGGTGCCGACCCGGAGATCGGCCAGGCCCGCCTGCTCTTGGTCAAGCTCACCCGGGAGGTCGTTCGCCGCGGATTGTCCCTGCTGGGAGTGGCGGCGCCGGAGAGGATGTGAAGCATGGCATCGGCGGCCAGGGCAGGGCTTTCCCTCTCCCAATTCTTTGCGCTGGGGATCGCATTTGCCATCGCGTCCTGCCTGATCTTCTTGTTCGGCATGTGGGTGGGCAAAGACCTGGCGGAGCGCCGGCTGGCGCAGGAGGAACGCGTTGTGCGGCACCCGCTGATCCGCGCCACTCCCGCGGTCGCGGCTCGCGACCCCGACATTACCTTCTACGACCAGCTCCGGGCGACCCCTACTTCGCCCCCGGCCCCGGTGGCGATCGAGCCCCCGGCTGCACTGCTTGGAGGTGCGGAGAGAATTCAGCCTCGGCCCCAGACACCGCAGGCGCGGGCTCCGCGGCGCACGCCCGAACGGGTGGTGCTGAGCACCCGCCAGGCGCCCGAGGAATGGGCGGACGCGGGCTGGACGGTGCAGGTGGCTGCGACCACGGATCCGCTCAGCGCGGAAGCCACCGTGGCGCGGCTGCGCGCCAGAGGTTACGATGCGTATATCGTGCGGGCGCCCATGCGAGGACAGACGTGGTACCGCGTGCGCGTCGGGCGGTTCGGGAACCGCGAGGCGGCGGCAGCCGTGGAGCGGCGGCTGAAGTCTGCCGAGGGCTTTGCGTCGGCGTTCGTGACGCCCCGCTGAGCCGGCGGCTCGGTGCCCGCGTAGGTCGACGACGGAGATGTACATTCCAGATTTTCCCGAGTTCGAGCGCCTTGCCCGGCACGGAAATTTGATCCCCGTCTACCGCGAGATTCTGGCGGCCCTGGAGACTCCTGTCTCCGCTTTTCTCAAGATCGATCAAGGGGGCGATGCCTTCCTACTGGAGAGCGTCGAGGGGGGCGAGAAGTGGGGTCGGTACAGCTTTCTCGGAGTCGAGCCGCGCCGCGTCTTCCTCAGTCGCGGCAACCAAGTGATCGAGGCTGCGGGTGGGCAGCAGGTGGTGCGTGAGGTGCGCGATCCGTTTGCGGCGGCGCGCGCGCTGCTAGCCGGCTTCCGGCCCGTGCAGGTCCCCGGACTGCCGCGGTTTCCCGGGGGGCTGGTGGGTTATGTGGCGTACGACATGGCGCGCTTCTTCGAGCGGCTCCCTGCGCGCGCGCGCGACGATCTGGGAGTGCCCGAGCAGTACCTGCAGCTCGCCGACACGCTGATGGTGTTCGACAGCGCCGCCCACAAGATCAAAGTTCTCACCCACGCGTACCTGGAGTCGGATCGGGATTTGCGGGCGGCTTACAGAGAGGCGTGCGACCGGATCGAGAGCTGGATCGAGCGGTTGCAGCGGCCGGTGCCATTGCCTGGTCGCGCTGGCGCCGGCGGGGAAGTGCGCGTGCACTCGAATTTCGAGCCAGCGGAATACGAAGCGCGGGTGCGCCGGGCCAAGGAGTACATCGCCGCCGGCGATGTCATCCAGGTCGTCCTCGCACAGCGGTTCGAGTGCCCTTTGCGCGCCGATCCCCGAAACATTTACCGGGCCCTTCGCACCGTGAACCCGTCGCCTTATATGTTCTTTCTGCGCTGTGGTTCGCAGACTCTCGTCGGTTCCTCGCCGGAGGTGATGGCGCGATTGGAGGGGCGCGAGGTGACGGTCCGCCCGATTGCGGGGACGCGCCCGCGCGGTCGCGACGAGCGGGAAGACCGCGAGCTCGAGCGGGAGCTCTTGGCGGATCCCAAGGAGCTCGCCGAGCACATCATGCTGCTCGACCTGGGCCGCAACGACGTGGGCCGAGTGGCGGCCATCGGCTCGGTCCGCGTCACGGAACGCCTGACCGTGGAGCGCTACTCCCATGTCATGCACCTCGTCTCGAACGTGACGGGCACCCTCGCGCCGGGCAAGGACTGCTTCGATGCGTTTCGCGCGATCTTTCCGGCCGGCACTCTCACCGGCGCGCCGAAAATTCGCGCTATGGAGATCATCGAGGAGCTGGAGCCCGTCCGCCGCGGCGTTTACGGCGGCGCGGTCGGTTACTTCGCTTTTTCTGGGAACATGGACACGTGCATCGCCATCCGCACCCTGCTCATCAAAGACGGCATGGTGTACGCGGGTGCTGGGGCGGGCATCGTCGCGGACTCGGATCCGAGCCGCGAGTACGCGGAGTGCGTGAACAAGGCGCGGGCAGTGCTCCAGGCTGTGCGCCTTGCAGAGGCGATGTAAGGGCCATGCTGGTCGTCATCGATAACTACGACTCCTTTACGTACAATTTGGTCCAGTACCTCGGCGAGTTGGGCTGCGAGATGCAAGTGTACCGGAACGACGCAGTGACCGTGGACGAAGTCCTGGGCTTGCGGCCCGCGCAGATCGTGATCTCGCCCGGCCCCTGCACCCCCAGGGAAGCCGGCATTTCGGTGGAGCTCGTGCGCCGGGCGGCGGGGCGCGTGCCCATGTTGGGTGTTTGCTTGGGGCACCAGTGCATCGGGGCGGCGTTTGGCGGCCGAATCGTCAGAGCCCCGCGCATCATGCACGGAAAGACCTCGCCGATTCACCACGACGGGCGGACGATCTTCCGGAACTTGCCGTGCCCGTTCGATGCGACGCGCTACCACTCGCTGGTCATCGAGCGCGATTCCCTCCCGGAATGCTTGGAAATCTCTGCGTGGACTGCCGAAGGGGAAATCATGGGGGTGCGGCACCGCGAGTACCGGCTCGAGGGGATCCAATTTCATCCCGAGTCGATTCTCACGGTTCACGGCAAGCAGTTGCTCCGCAACTTTCTCGATCTCTCGAAGGCTGAGTAGGGATGGAAATCGCCGCGGCACTGGCGCGTTTGGCCGACAGGCAGAACCTCGCCGAGGCCGAGATGGGCGCCGTGGTGGGAAAGGTGATGGAGGGAGAGCTTACCGCGGCGCAGCTCGGCGCCCTGCTCCTCGCGCTGCGAGTGAAAGGCGAGACGGTGGACGAAATCGTCGGAGCGGCAAGGGCGATGCGGGCGCGCGCGCGGCGCATTGCGCCGCAAGGGCGCCCGATCCTCGACACGTGCGGGACGGGGGGTGACGGGCGGGGGACGCTGAATATATCGACAGCTGCTGCGCTGGTGGCCGCGGCGGCGGGGGCGACGGTTGCCAAGCACGGAAACCGCGCCATGTCGGGGCGGGTCGGAGGGGCGGACGTGCTCGAGGCACTTGGCGTGCGCGTGGATCTCCCCCCCGAGCGGGTCGCAGCATGCATCGACTGCGTGGGCATCGGCTTTCTCTTTGCGCCTCTTTTCCACCCCGCCATGCGGCACGCCGCACAGGTGCGGCGGGAGCTCGGCGTGCGGACGTTGTTCAACCTGCTCGGGCCACTGTGCAATCCGGCAGGTGCCACGCACCAACTGGTCGGGGTGTTTGCGGCGGAGTGGGTGGAGCCGCTGGCCCGGGCTTTGGGGCGCTTGGGTAGCGTACACGCGCTGGTCGTTCACGGCGCAGGGGGCTTGGACGAGATCTCCCTCGAGGGGCCGACTGCGGTGGCAGAATACCGCCAGGGAGTGGTGCAGGCGTACAAGCTCAGGCCGGAGGACTTCGGACTGCCCCGGTGCCGCAATGCCGAGCTGGCTGTCGGCAGCGCTGCGGAAAGCGCCGCGCGCATTCGGGCAGTCCTCGAAGGCGCCGCGGGGCCGGACGCGGGGATTGTGTTGTTGAACGCCGGAGCTGCGTTGTATGTGGCAGACCGCGTCCCGTCGATCGGCGCCGGGATCGCGGCGGCGCGCGCGGCGGTCGCGGAGGGCAGGGCGAAAGCGCTGCTGCAGCGGCTGGTGGAGTTTACCAACCGATGATCCTGGAGGAGATCGCGCGGCAGCGCCGCGCCGACGTCGAGCGGACGCGCGCCGAGATGCCCGAAGAGGCGCTCCGGGAAAGTGCGCTCTTCGCTGCGAAGCGGCGGGGTTTCCGGGCAGCTTTGGAGCGCCCGGGCCGGCGCATCGTGGCGGAGATCAAGCGCGCCTCGCCGTCACGGGGGTGGATTCGAGCGGAGTGCGACCCGGTGGAGATCGCGCGGGCCTATGCCGCTGCAGGAGCCGCGGCGATTTCCGTTTTGACGGAGGAGCGCTTTTTTCGCGGTTCGAGCGAGACCTTGCGGCGGGTGCGGAGCGCCGTGGAGGTTCCGCTCTTGCGCAAGGACTTTGTGGTGGACCCGTACCAGCTCGTGGAGGCCCGCGCGCTGGGCGCCGACGCCGTGCTGCTGATTCTCACCCTCCTCGACGACGGGGAGTTCGAGCAGCTCCTGCACAGCGCAGAGGGACTCGAGCTCGATGTCCTAGCGGAGGTGCACGACGAGGTCGAGCTGCGGCGGGCCGTGCGCGCGGGGGCGCGTTTGATCGGCATCAACAACCGCGACTTGCGGACGTTCGAGACCAGCCTCGAAGTGACGGAACGCCTGGCCCGGCGGGCCCCAGAGGATGCCCTGCTGGTAGCGGAGAGCGGGATCGAAACTCCGGCAGATCTTGCGCGCCTGGAGCGCTGCGGAGTGCACGTGTTTCTGATCGGCGAGGCGCTCATGCGAGCGGAACAGCCGGGGCAGCGGCTGCGCGAGTTCTTGGAAGCATGAGCAATGGTCAGGGTGAAGATTTGCGGGATTACGTCGATTGGGGATGCCGAGTGCGCAGTCGGCGCCGGCGCCGACGCCATCGGGTTGAACTTTTACCGGGGAAGCCCGCGCTGTGTCGCTCCCGCGACGGCTCGGGCGATCGCGGAGCGGCTGCCCGCGGCGATTTGCCGCGTCGGGGTTTTCGCGAACATGGAGCGCTCCGAAATCGAGGCGATTGTAGAAACTGCCGGTCTCTCCGCAGTGCAATTGCATGGCGAGGAACCTCCGGAGTTGTGTGCGGGCTGGAGGGTTCCCGTCATCAAGGCCTTTCGGGTGCGCGCTCGCCGCGACATCGAACGCATCTCCGAGTACTGTGTTGATTTTGTCTTGCTCGATGCGTATCAGGAGGATGCCCTCGGCGGCACGGGCGTGCGCTTTGATTGGAGCCTCCTGGATTCCGTGGACCGCAGGCGCTTGATTCTGGCGGGCGGGCTCACGCCAGAGAACGTCTCCGAGGCCGTGCGGCGAATTCGACCCTTTGCGGTCGATGTGGCGAGCGGGGTGGAGCGAGCCCCGGGGATCAAAGATCCGGAGAAGGTAAGGCGGTTCGTTGCCAATGCGAAGACTGCCTGATGCCCAGGGGCATTTCGGGGTCTACGGCGGGCGATATGTCGCCGAGACCTTGATGACCGCTCTGTTGGAGCTCGAGGCTGCGTATCGGAAATTCCGACGCGAGCGGGAGTTCGTGGCCGAGCTGCGCGGCTACTTGAGGGAATACGCCGGGCGCGAGACGCCGCTGTATTTCGCTCGCAACCTCACGGCGCGCGTGGGAGGCGCAAAGATCTATCTGAAGCGCGAGGACCTGTGCCACACGGGCTCTCACAAAATCAACAACGCACTCGGGCAGGCTCTGTTGGCGGTGCGCATGGGAAAGCGGAGGATCATAGCCGAGACTGGCGCTGGGCAGCACGGCGTGGCGACGGCGACCGTCGCCGCGCTGCTGGGGCTGCAGTGCGAGGTTTTCATGGGCAGCGTCGACGTGGAGCGCCAGTCGCTGAACGTCTTCCGGATGAAGTTGCTAGGTGCGACGGTGCACAGCGTGCGCTCGGGAAGCGCAACCCTGAAGGACGCCATCAACGAGGCCTTGCGCGACTGGGTGACCAACGTGCGCTCCACTTACTACTTGGTGGGCTCTACGATGTCGGCCCACCCGTACCCGATGATGGTGCGCGACTTCCAGAGCGTGATCGGGCGCGAGGCTCGCCGGCAGATCTTGCGGCGAGAAGGCCGCCTGCCGAGTGTGCTGGTGGCCTGCGTCGGCGGCGGCAGCAATGCAATGGGGCTCTTCTATCCGTTCCTGGGGGACGCCGCGGTGCGGATGTTCGGTGTGGAAGCGGCCGGAGAGGGGCTGGAAAGCGGCAGGCACAGCGCCTCGCTGTGCGCCGGACATGTGGGGGTGCTGCACGGCAACAAGACTTACGTGCTGCAAGACGAGCTCGGCCAAATCCGCGAGGCCCACTCGATCGCCCCGGGATTGGACTACCCCGGCGTGGGCCCGGAACACGCGTATCTGCGCGACACTGGCCGCGCTTCGTACGTCGCGGTGACGGACCGGGAGGCGGTCGAAGCGTTGCAATTGCTGGCGGAGACGGAAGGGATCATCTCGGCCCTGGAGAGTGCGCACGCCGTCGCCTATGCGGTGCAGCTCGCTCGGGGGATGAGCCCGGACGACGTCGTGCTCGTCAACTTGTCCGGCCGTGGTGACAAGGACATGGGAACGGTGGCCCGTTACCTCGGAGTCACTCTGTGAGATGTCGCGGATTGGGGACGCCTTTGCTCGCTTGCGTCGCCGCAGGGAAGCCGCGTTGATTCCGTTCCTCATGGCGGGAGACCCGGACCTGCCGAGCACGCTGGAATTGGCCCGGGCCGCGGAAAAAGCCGGAGCCGATCTGCTCGAGTTGGGGGTGCCATTCTCGGACCCCACGGCCGACGGGCCGGTGATCCAGAGGTCTTCGGAGCACGCACTCCGCCAGGGCGCGTCGCTGCCGCGCGTGCTCGAACTCGTGCATGAATTCCGGCGCTCTTCCGAGCTGCCCGTTGTCCTGTTCGGGTACTACAATCCCATCTTTCGCTACGGACCCGAGCGCTTTGCGCGCGATGCGCGCGACGCAGGGGCGGATGGGTGTCTCGTGGTGGATTTGCCCCCGGAGGACGCGGGCGAGCTGCGGCAGTGGACCGAGCGCGCGGGCCTCGACATGATCTTTTTGCTCGCACCGACGACCGGACCCCAGCGCGTAAGGCGGATTCTTTCGCTCGCGCGCGGGTTCGTCTACTACGTCTCCGTCACGGGAGTCACGGGGATGAGATCGGCTCTTCCGGAAGAGCTGGCGTCGTCAGTAGCGGCGGTCCGGCAGATGGGGCGAATCCCTGTTGGGGTGGGATTCGGGATCTCCTCTCCGGCGCAAGCGGCCGCAGTGGCGGAGTTCGCGGATGCGGTGATCGTGGGCAGTGCCGTTATGAAAACCGTCCAGGAGCACCGGGACGACGGGGCG
>JBBIUR010000096.1:0-13028 GCA_037440145.1 Myxococcales bacterium
GATCTCTGCCACCACCTCCGCCACCCGCACCGCCTCGCCAGCCGGCCGCAGGATTTTCACGACCCCCGCACATGGCGCCGGCACCTCCACCCTCGCCTTTTCCGTCTCCACCTCCACCAGCGGCTCGTCGCGCTCCACCCGCTCTCCATCGGCCTTCAACCACCGCACGATCACGGCCTCGGTAATCGACTCGCCCAGGGACGGAATGCGCACCTCCCGCTTCATGACGTGCCTCCCGCGCGGTCCCTAGCCGCGCCCTGCGCGCGGCGGCGCCCCGCGCTTTCCGCCGCGGCCCGGCGCGAGGGCGGCATTGATCAGCTCCGCCTCCTCGCGCTCGTGGACTTTGAAGACCGCTGTTGCCGGGCTGGCGGCCGCGGCGCGCCCGGTGTAACGGAACTCCCAATCCTCCGGCAGCAGGCGCGGCAATCGGTCCCTCATGAACTGCCACGCGCCCATGTTTTGCGGCTCCTCCTGGACCCAATGAACCTGGCGCGCCCCAGGGTAGCGGCCCAAGACTTCTTCCAGCTCCCGGTGCGGGAAAGGATAGAGTTGCTCCACGCGCACCAGCGCCACGTCTGCCCGCTCGCGCTCGCGGCGGGCCTCGAGCAGCGGGTAGAAAATCCGCCCGCTGCACAGCAGGATTCGGCGGACGCGCTCCGGCTCGACCTCCGGATCGTCCCACACGGCCCGAAACTCGCCCCGGGTGAACTCTTCCAGCCCTGATGCCGCCAGCCGGTGCCGCAACAGGCTCTTAGGGGACAGCAGGATCAAGGGTTTCCGGAAGCGGCGGTGGATCTGGCGCCGCAAGCCGTGAAAGAGCTGCGCCGGTGTGGTCAGGTTGCACACCTGCATGTTGTGCTCGGCGCACAATTGCAGGAACCGCTCTGGCCGCGCGCTGGAGTGGTCGGGGCCCTGCCCTTCGTACCCGTGCGGCAAGAGCAAGACGATGCCGTTCAGCCGCTGCCACTTCGATTCTCCACTGGCGATAAACTGGTCGATGAAGACCTGCGCGACGTTGGCGAAGTCACCGAACTGCGCCTCCCAGCACACCAGCCGGTGGGGATCCGCAGAGCTCATGCCGTACTCGAACCCCAGTGCCGCGGCCTCTGACAGGGGACTGTCGACGACCTCGATCTGGGCCTGGGTCGGAGCAATGTGATTCAGCGGTACGTATGCCTCGCCCGTCTCCGTGTCGCGCCAGATCGCGTGCCGGTGCCCGAACGTGCCCCGGGACGAATCCTGCCCCGCAAGGCGCACGGGCTTCCCCTCCAGCAACAGCGACCCAAAGGCGAGCGCCTCGGCGCAACCCCAGTCGATGCCGCGGCCCTCTTCGACCATCCGGGCGCGGTCTTCCGCGATCCGCGCGAGCCGAGGGTGAATGTGAAACCCCGGCGGCACACGTGCCAGGGCTGCAGCGATCTGCCGCAGCGTCTCCGCGCTCACCGCAGTCTTCGCGCTCCAGTCGTCCCCGGCCCATGTCAGGCCTTTCCACGCGCCGCCGAAGACGAACACTTGCTGCCGCGGCAAGAAATCGCGGCTGTAGTCGCGGGCCGCATCGAGCAGCTCGCGCCATTCGGCCGCGATGCGCCGGACCTCCTCGGCGCTAACTTCTCTGCGCGCCAGCAGGCGCTGCTCGTACAGCGCACGCACGGTCGGGTGCGCTGCGATTTCGCGGTAGAGCACGGGCTGCGTGAACGTCGGATCGTCGAGTTCGTTATGGCCGCGCCGCCGGTAGCAGATCAGGTCGATGATCACATCTTTCTTGAACTGCTGGCGGAAGCCGATCGCGAGCCGGGCTGCGTGCACGGCGGCTTCGGGATCGTCGCCGTTCACGTGGAAGACGGGGACGCGGATCATTCGGGCCAGGTCGCTCGCATAAGGGGTGAACCGGTAATCGGACGGGGAGGTGGTGAATCCGATCTGGTTGTTGAGTAGAACGTGCACGGTGCCTCCCGTCCGGTAGCCTTCGAGTCCGGAGAGCATGAGCGTTTCGGGCACGATCCCCTGTCCGTTGAACGCGGCATCCCCGTGGATGAGCAGCGGCACGATCCGGCTGCGCTCCCCGTCGCCCGCTGCGGCCTGCTTCGCGCGCACGATCCCCTCGACCACAGGATCGATCATCTCCAGGTGGCTTGGATTGAAGGTCAGCGACACGTGCACGCGGCGGCCGTTCCGCGCTGGGTAATCGCGCGAATACCCGAGATGGTACTTCACATCGCCGTCGCCCATTACGTCCACCGGCAGGCCCGTTCCCTCGAACTCAGAAAGGATCATTTCCACTGGTTTGCGCAGGATGTTCGCTAGAACGTTCAGGCGCCCCCGGTGCGCCATTCCCATCACGACCTCGTCGACCCCGAGCTGCGCTGCCTCCTCGATCAGGAATGCGAGGAGCGGGATAACCGCTTCTCCGCCCTCCAGCGAGAAGCGCTTTTGCGTCGGGTACTTTTCGTGCAGGAACCGCTCGAAGTCCTCGGCCTGAATCAGCAGCGAGAGAATGCGAATCCGGTCTTGCGGCCCGAGATCGGGCGTGTTCCGCTGGGTCTCCATTCGCTCCTGGAGCCACTCGCGCTGCTCCTTCTCGGGGATGTCAGTGTACTGCACGCCGATTGTGCGGCAGTACGTCTGCCGCAGCGCTTCCACTAGCTCGCGCAGTGGCGCGGTCGCACAGCCGCGGAAACTCGCGCACGACACCGTGCGCTCGAGGTCTTCCTCCCGAAAGCCAAACTCCTCCAGCGCCAGCAGGGGGTGTTCGGTTCGGTTGTGTCCCAGCGGGTCGAGGTTCGCGATCAGGTGCCCGAGTTCGCGGTACGAGTGGATCAACTCGTAGACGCCCAGCACCGGCGCGAGGCGGTCTTCCCGCACCGGCTCGGAAGGCCGGAAGCGCAACAGCGCAAAGAGCTGGCCCCAGTCCGCCCCCACTGCGTGGGGATCGCGGGCGTACTGCCGGTAGAGAGACTCCACGTACGCCGCGCTGTTGGCGTTCCACGCATCGGTTTCCCGCATCTGTCGCCCGGCGGACCCGTGCCCGCACGGCCTCCCGGAGTGCCAAACCCCAGCTATTCTTACCCTCGCTAGCGGCGCCGCGCGAGCTGCTCCTGCAGGCGGAGCAGCATCTCGATTCCCGGGAGATTTACCCCGAGCTCCTGGTAGGAGTAGATGCGGCGCACCAGAGCGACCTGCGAGCGCGCGTAGAGCACGATCGTGCGGCCACTCTGGTCGCGCACGCGCTCGGCAACCACGAGGCCCGCTGCCTCGTAGCGGCGAATGCGCGCTGCGGGCACGCCTGCCAGCCGGGCCAGTGCCCGCAGCGTAAGCAGGGTCTCCGCCCGTCGCCTCATCGATTCCTCCGCAGCAACGCCTCGCGGGGGTCGGGGCAGCGCCGCGTCACCCGCTGCTGCAACTGGGTGAGCAGGCGGCGTTCTTCTTCGTCGACCGGCGCCGGCACCACGATCTTCAAGCGATAGTACAGGTCGCCCGCCGGGCCGCCGCGCTGGCCGGGCAAGCCCTTTGCCCGCACGCGCAAGACCCGACCGCTCTGGCTGCCCGCTGGGATCTTCACCCGCACGCGGCCGTCCAGCGTCGGGGCGTCGACCTCGGCGCCCAGCGCCGCTTCGAAATCCCACACGGGCAACTCGCAGTGAAGGTCACGCCCCTCGGCGCGGAAAACAGGATGCGGCAGCAAGCGCACCCGCACGTACAAGCCGCCACTGCGCCCGCGCGCGCCGCGCCCTCCCTGTCCCGACAAGCGCAGGCGCACCCCGTCGGTCGCCCCCGGAGGAATGCGCGCCTGCACGCTGCGGCGGCTCGGGACGAAGCCACTGCCGCCGCACGCGGAGCAGGGCTGCGCGCCGTACGCGATGCGGATCGCACCCTGCCGGCGGCTCTCGCTCGCCACCACACCCGCACCGCCACACCGCGCGCAGGCATCCTCGACTTCGACATCGAGTTGCCGGATGGTCCCGTGCGCCGCCTCCTCCAGCGAGAGTGCGACCTCGACCTCCGCATCCACGCCTGCCGCGGCCTCGCCCCCGAAGCCGAAGAAATTGCCGAAAATGCCGCCGCGCGGGCGGCGCGGCCCGCCGAAGAACGCCGTGAAAAAGTCACTGAAGTCGGCGGGCCCGCCACCCGCCGCGGTGTACTGCCGGCGCAGCTCTTCGTCGCGCAGCACGCGCTCCCAATCCTCTCCCAGGGCGTCGTACTTCTTGCGCTTCTCCGGGTCCGAGAGCACCTCGTACGCTTCGTTGATTTCCTTGAACTTCGCCTCCGCGTCCTTGTCGTTCGGGTTGACGTCGGGGTGATACTTGCGCGCGAGCTTGCGATACGCGTCGCGAATTTGCTTCGCCTCGGCGTCGCGGGGCACGCCGAGAATTGCATAGTAATCCTTGTACTGCATCCGCGGGGAACGGATAGCCGGGCCGGGCCGGCAAGCAGTGACTGGTGGGTCACGCGGGCTCGTACACCGTCACCAGCTCCGGCCGCAACAGCAGCGGTTCGAGGGCTTTCCGCGCGGCCTCCCGCGTCTCCGAGCGCGCCCACTTCTCCCAGTCTTCCCGCGACTGCCAAGTCGCAAGCACAGCATAGTGGTGCGGATCATCTGCATCGCGCATCGTCTCGGCAGAGACGTACCCAGGGGTGTCGAGCACTTTGCGGCGCAGGTCGCGCAATGCCAGATGCACCTGATGCTCCATGCCCTCCCGGATCCACCGCTCGATCAGCACTCGGATCATTGGCACCTCCTCTCTTGGCGCGCGTGCGCCAAACGGCCCTGCCTGCATAGGCGAGAGCCGGCGCCGTTTGCAAGCCGCAGGAAGAGCCGCGCGCGGCGGCCAAACGGAGGTCGCGCGACCCCCACCCTTCCCGCTCCTCGCCCAGCGCCGCTGCAGGGGCGCGCGGGACCGCGATGCGAGCCGACGCAAGGCGCACGCACGCGCACCGCGCTCCCCCGCGGCGCGGCGGCGCGCGCCGCGGAAGCGGCGAATTTCACGCCCACGATCGCTCGGCACGCGATCGGCAACAGTCCCGCTGCGTGCGCTCGCCTCGCCTTGTCGCGCTTGCGATTCTCCCGTTCCTGGTGCCGATGGCCGCCGCACCCCGCGCTGGCCTGGGGGCAACCTACGCCGTCGACCCCGGAGGAAACGATGACGCCGCAGGAACGCAGGAAGCCCCCTGGCGCACAATCCAAAGGGCGGCCAACGCCGTTCAGGCGGGGGACGAAGTCATCGTGCAACCTGGAATCTATCGCGAGGCCGTATACCTCGCGGCCTCCGGCCAACCCGGCAGCCCCATCGTGTTTCGCGCCTTGCCCGGCGCGGTTCTCGAAAGCCCCGATCCCGCCGCCAGCCTCTCGGCCTTCGACATTGCGCAGGGGGTTGCATATGTGGTCCTCGACGGTTTCGAGGCCACCGGCGGATACCACGAGACCATTTACGTGCGGCCGGGTGCGCACGACATCTCGGTGCGGAACTGCCGCCTGCACCGCAATCGCGCGGGCATCTGGGTCGCGGGCGCAACCGCAGTCGAAATCGACGGCTGCCTCATCGAAGCCAATACCGCCCACGGCATCCGCATCCTCGCCGGAAGTTCTCAGGTCGCGGTTCGCCGCACGGTTTCCCGCTTGCACAATGACGGGCTCGGGTGCGCGGGCAACGCCGACGGGTTTATCGCCGAAGAGACCACCTCGGACATCGAGTTCGCCGACTGCACCGCCGAAGGGAACGGCGAGGACGGCTTCGACTTGCAAGGCAGCCGCATCGCGGTGCGGCGCAGCCGGAGCGTCGGCAATGGATGTGCCGGCCTCAAGCTCGATCGCGATGCGGTGGTGGAAAACGCCCTTATCGCGAACAACACGACGGGCATCGTCACCACCTCCGGGGACGCCGATCCCGCCACGATCGCCATCGCGAACTCCACCGTTGCGGACAACCGCGGCACGCAGCTCCTCCTGCGGAGCCCAGCAGGCAGCGCACCCCAACCCTACACCGTGGACCTGAGAAACGTGGTTGCCTCCGGCCCGGGCAAAGCCGTCGAGGTCGAATCCGGCGTCCTGCTCCGGGAAAGCCACAACCTCTTTTTCCGCGATGACACCACGAGCGGTCTGCTGGTGCTTCATACCCCGGAGGGCGTGCGCCGGTACACCGGGCAGCAGATCAACGAGGGCGTGTGGGCTGCCGAGACCGGACTCGGAACAGGAACCCTCGCAATACCGCCCGACTTCCTGGCACCTGGGGAATACCACTTGGCCGCCGCCAGTGCTGCCGTGGACCGCGGCACGGCCGAAGGCGCGCCCGGCGACGATCTCACAGGCACTGTGCGGCCCCAGGGCTACGCGACCGACATCGGCGCCTACGAAGAAGCCGCAGCTGCCCAGAACCACCCGCCGTGGCCGGACCCGGGACCCGACCGCACCGCGACCGCAGGCGCGAAGATGACGCTCTCGGCTTATGGGTCTATCGATCCCGACGGCGACCCGGTGACGTACACGTGGGATTTCGGCGACGGCACCCCGCCCGTGTCCGGCTACAGCGCCGCGCATGTGTACGCCGTGGCCGGTGACTACATCGCCACGCTGACCGCATCCGATGGCACGCTCGCGCGCTCGCGGTCCTTGCGGGTCCGCGTCGTGCCGCCGGCATCGCCGGATCTCGCGCACGACTCCCTCCTCGTGCCCCGCCGCCGTGCGCGAGCGGTCATTCGCCTCGGCCAGCCGCTGGTGGCAAAGACCGTCCGGGTCCAAGTGAAGAACGGCGACGTGAGCCCGAGCAGGGAAAAGCCGGGGCACATCATTCGACTCGTCGCCGATGACGGCACCTGTCCAGCCGGCACCGTTGCCGGCTTGCCCGACTTCGACCGGCGCCTCGACGGCGCGCAGGACTCCATCCTGGTGCCCGGCGGCCAGACCCGCACGGCTCACATCCCCATCGTAGTCGGCCGCGACGCTGCTCCAGGCTGTTTCCTCTCGCTGACCGCGATCACCGTTCTCGACGGCAACCTCGATCCCAACCCGCAAAACGACACCTTCCTCCTCGAGCTGCTGGTGCGCGACAAGAACCCCGCCGAGTGAGGCAAGGGGGCCGCTCCTCCCGGTCTCCGGCGCGCAAACGCTGCAGGTCGCGCGACCGCGCGCCCTGCAGCCGGGCGTACTCGCCCGCAGCAGCAGGCCAGAGTCCAATCCTTGCCGCTGCAACCCATCCGCGGGCCGGGGAATCAGCCCGCTCACCGGCGGTTCTGATTCTCTGGCAGGGAGCAGCGCTCAGGAGCCGATGCCGGCGCGGGCGGCTCCTGCAGCGGCTCCAGGTGGCCCCGGTGCTGGACAGCGGCGGGACGTAAATCGCGCAGCCAACCCGAGCCGGTGTCCCGGAGCGCCGCAGCAATTGCCGCAGCCCGGAGGCGCCGGGCAAAATGGCAGGCAAGCCCGTCGCGGTTAGGCCCCGACGTGCTACCCGAGTCCAGTCCAGCGCGCAATTGCGTCGAGCGCGAGGCCGAACAAAAAGAGACCGCTGAACCGCCGCGTGTGCCGGAAGGCAAACGCTGCATACCATAGCGGCCAGACATCGCGGGGATATTGTGGCGGCAGCGCAGCGGGCCGCGGGTGCAAAAAGACCCGGACGGCATCCACCAAGCACGGCACGGCACCCGCCACGAGCAGCAGGAAAAGAGAGAAGTAGCCGTCCGCAACAAGACCAGCGACCACGGCGTACGCAATTGCCATCGCACCGATGGTCGCGTAGCGAGCCCTTCGCTCGCCCAAAAGAACGGGCATCGTGCGAATGCCCTTGGCGGCGTCGGCATCGAGCTTGTCGATGTGCTTGCCGAGGAGCACTGCGGTCGCCAACAGCGCTGGGGGCACGCTGGCAACCAGCACCCCGCCGGAGATCTCACCCGTGATCGCGAAGTAGCCGCCCCCCACCATCAACGGGCCCCAGACCAAAAACACGGCGACCTCCCCCAGCCCGAGCCACTTCAGGGGCCACGTGTAAAAGAGCACGAAGAAGGACCCGACGGCCAAGAGCACCAGCACGGGCTGGCCCCGCACAGCCACGAGAACCAACCCCGCAGCAAGTGCCAGCGCTCCCGTGACCGCCGCGTACCCGAGGGCTTCGAGCTTAGTCATCAGGCCGTGCTCGAGCGGCTGCGGCCCGTACTGCGCGCGAAAGTAGTTGTCGCGATCCACACCCCGCAGGTGGTCCGTGATGTCGTTCACCAAATTGTTCGTGGCGTGCGCGAGCAGCAGGCCCAGCGTCAACACCGACCAGAGTCCGAAATGGAACCTGTGCTCCCGCAGGGCGAGGAGCCCAGCGAGGGCGGCCGAGGTCAGCGTCATGACAAGCACGGCCGAGCGCGTCGCAATGAGCCAGCGCGAGATCAGGTCCAGCGCCGCCCACTCCTCCCTGCTCACGCGGGGAATCACCCGCACCGCGCGCATCCACATCGACACATTCATCGGCGAGCCCTTGCTTATCCCACGCCACCGCGCCTTGCCAACCTGCTCTACCCGCTCGATCCCGGCGGGCGCAGCAGGCGAGGGACGAGAAAAGCGAGCCAGATCGCGGAGCCTGCCAGCCACGCAATGGCAGCCGAGGTAAGGTGCGCAAAGTACGTGTGGCTCGCGTCTGCCGCCAACCGCGCCAGCAGCGCCAAGGCAAACGCGATCGCCATGGCAATCACCGCCAGCGGCCTCCCAAGCGACAGCTCCTGAAGACCCAGGTGCCCCAGCGAGACGTGCGTCGCGACGCCAAAGGCGAGCGTCGCAAACCCCCCAATAAAGAGAATGTGCAAAGCCGGCATTCGATAACCTGGAAAAATGCCTGAGGCAGCCAAGCCAGTAGGGATCAGCCACGCCGAGACCCACACGACACGCCTGTGAAAGCCGGGCTTGCGGGGCGGCTTCCAAATCCTCCCGCCCGCTGCCAGCCCCAGCGCGACAATGGCTCCCCGCACCAGCGGCGCCAAGCGAGCGAACCCCGCGAATTCAGCCACCAGCGACGCGCCGATCCCCAACCCGGCCGCTGCATAGAGCCCCGCCTTTCCCCACTCCGCTCGCGAGCGATCCAGATCCGCCGGCACAGGTGTCCCTCCGATCAGAGGCAGAATCAGGGCGCCCGCGCCCAGCACCAGGCACAGAAAGACCCCTTGCTCGATGAAAAGCTTCCCGAGCGCAATGGTCCACGGGGCGAATCCAATAGTGCCCAACCCGACCAGGGTCGCCCCTGCGATGCCGTAACCGAGCCCGATCGGCAGCAATGCGAACGCCGCCGGAGGGCGCCGCCCCGCGGCCCGCCTCAGGAACCGCCGCATTGCAAACGCCGAGGCGAACACGCAGAGCGCGCCATACGCCGCCTCCGCGACGATCCAGCTCTCGGCAGCCCCAGCCACGGCAATGCACACCAGCAACGCGGCCGTCACGACCAGATCCCGTCCCGACGCGGGCGGGGTCTGCGTGCGCCGGGGCAGCGCGGTGAAGAGAAAGCCCGCCCCGAACGCCGGGAGAAACGCCTGCACCTGCACGAACCCGTGCGCCATGCACGAGTAACTGCGCGTCAGCGCAAAGCCGTAGAGAACCCAGTGGCCGATGCCGACCCAGGCCAGAAACGCGCCGAGGGGGAAGAAAATCCGGAACGGCTCGGCCTGCCACGGCACCCGCAACCACCAGCCCGGCGCTGCCCGATTGCCAACCGCGTCGCCCACGCCCGGCCCTCTCCGCACGCACTTATCTCCGTCACCGGCGAGCAAGAGTGGTCGCACGTGGACTCGAACCACGGGCCTCCTGCATGTGAGGCAGGCGCTCTAACCAGCTGAGCTATGCGACCTCTGCAAGCAGCGCTCCGGTAGCACAGCGCCCCGCCACCGGCAAGGCACCGGTCCGGCGCTGGCGTCTCGAAAAGTGCGCGGGCCACCACCATGGATCGCGCGACTCCGGCGGCGCGCCGTGCCTCTGGGCACTCGATGCAGGCGCTGTTACCGCCAAGGCCATCCCCGTTCCCCGGAGCAGCGCCCCCAGGAACTCGACTCTCAACAGGAGGCGAAGGGCAGCAGAAGCGGCGCATGCGGTTGAAACAGCCGCTTGCCCGGAAGGCACGCTTCCGCGGGCACTGCGACGACCGGGAGCAGTGCATGCAGGACGGGGATCAGCGCGTACGGCCTTCGAAGCGCGCAGAGGTCGCACGTTCCCCTTGGTCGTTCCGCGGTTTGAGACCGGGCCCGCAGAGCCACAACTACCCTTGCGCGCTCTCTCTGCTTTCGCCTAGAAAGCCGCCATCGAAGGAAACGCCGGAAGTGCGATGAATCATCCCCAAAACCACGCTCGGGATTTGCCCGGCTCGAGGCGTGCCGCAGCGCTGCGCGTCCCCGCAATCGACGCGTTGAAAGCCGTGGCAATCGTGGTCATTCCCATGATCCACACATTCAGCTACCCCCAGGCGCCGCCACACCCTGTCCGGCAAGCGTTCCGGTTCGTCTCCAGGTTCGCCGTCCCGGCGTTCTTCTTTGCTTCCGGCTTTCTCGCCAATCGGCCGGACGCGCCTTGGACTGTCGAATACCTGCGCTCTCGCCTCCGGCGCTTGCTCGTCCCCTACTTCGTCGCGAGCTTCGTCGCATTCTGTTTCTACCACACCCTTGCGGGACGGCGGCTCGATCCCTTCAATACCCTCCTGGCACTCGCGACGGGTGCAGCATCCGGGGTTTACTACTTCGTTCCCCTCCTCCTCGGGACAACGCTGCTGTCGCCGCTTTTGCCGCGGGGCCCACGGGGTGCAGTGGCCCTATGGGCCCCTTTTGGGATCGCTGGCTGGCTGGTCGAGATGGGTCATCTCCGGCTACCCACGATGTACTGGGAGTTCCGAAACCCACTGCGGTGGTGGGGGTATTACTTCGCCGGTTGGGCGGCAGCCGCGATTTTCTTCGGAAAGCCGGAGCTTCCAACACACAAGCTTCGCAAGGCCGGCTTTCGGGCGTGCGCGGCAATGGCTGCAGGAGCCTTTGCCCTCGCGCAGGTCCCAGCGGCCCCATGGGCGCCTTTTGCCGCCGGCACCCTTCAATACGTTTTCATCTACGCCGCCATAGGAGTGGTCGCGCTCTCACCCCCCGCTTCCAAGCCGCGCCCGACTTTCCAGTGGCTGAGTGCGGCCACGTACCCCATCTACCTTTACCACATTTTCTTTGTGGAGCTGGGGCGCAGGTGGTGGGGCTGGTCGGGCTTTCCAAGCCAATTCACGACGTTCGCGTTTGCCCTCGCTGGAAGCGTCGGCCTGGTTGCGCTGGCGCGGACGCTGTTTGGGCACAGGGCCAGAACCTGGTTGGGATAACAGCTCTGGGCCGGCGTCGCAGCGGCACTCGCTTCGCCCAGCATTGTCGCCGCGCTCCGCCCGACCCACCGGCCCAGGAGAAAAGTCTACTAGCCGCGAGCGACTAGGATTCCGCTCGAGAGCGTCGGTGTGGTAGGGTTCGCAGCTATGGCGCGATCTCAGAGAACATGGCTCAGCACGTGGCTCTGGGCAGCGGCAGTGCTTTGCGCGTGTCGCGGCGAGGCACCGGATGCGCAGCAATTTTTGCAGCGGTGGCAGGCTGCCTACAACAGCCACGACATCCCGAGCTTTACGGCGCTGTACGCCGAAGCAGGCCATTTCCGCGTGCCGCCCATGCTGTTTCCGGCAAATTCGCGCGCCGAGTTGGCGGACCGGCTGCGCAAGCAGTGGTTTGCTTCTCCGGGGGCGCGGGTGGAGGGCATCGGCGATGTCGTGGCCCAAGGGAATCGGCTCGCCTTCAGCTGGCGTTTCGTGCGCCAGAGCTCTGCCCCAAACGCGCCCGCAGAACTCGTCGGCGCGAGCTTCCTGACTGTCGAACGGGGCAAGATTGTGCAGCACGTGTCTGTGATGGGCCGTCCGGTCGTCCTTCCGCCCGCTGCGGCCCAGCCACAGAAGCCGCCGGCACAGAAGCCGGCCGGGTGAGGCCGAAGTACGGCTGCACTGCCGCGCGCCGCCTTTCCGGTCGCGCAGCGGACTGCACCGCGCCTGCGCAGGTGCAGTGCGGCGAGGCACAAGGCCGCGCCCCCCAGGAGCTGCACCCGCCGCGAGGCCGTCCGTCGTCACGGGAGAGGCCAATAGCCATCCCGCCCTTGTTCGGACCCACGGCCGCTGCTATGCGCGGGGAGGTGGCGGCAAAGAGCAAAGTCGACGTCCTGCGCTGCCTGAATCCGCGCTGCGGGGGGCTGCTCGCGTACGAGGTCACGGAGGGAAATGTCCTGTACGTCGATCTCGCGTGGACCGCGCGGGTGGACGGAGAAGTGCGCTACTTCCCGTGCCCGAAATGCGGCGGGCGCAACATCGTCGAGCCGTTTGCTGAGGAAAGCGGCCGGACCAGGCACCGCGTGACGCGGTTCGAACCGGCACCGTAGGCGCTGCGGGCGCGGCTTCCTCTCACCCGACCATCGTGAGCCCGCCGCTCACGCTCAAGACCTGGCCGGTGATGTAATCGGCGTCGGCGGAAGCGAAGAACGCCACCGCCGCAGCGACGTCCTCAGGCTCACCCAGGCGGCGAAAGGGAATGGCGCGCGTCATCGCTTCGATCACCTTCGCACCGTCGGGCTGGCTGGTGATCCGAGCGAGAAGCGGAGTGCGCGTAGGGCCCGGGCAGACGACGTTCACGTTGATCCGGTGGCGGGCGAGTTCGCGCGCGAGCGTCTTGGCAAAAGAAATCACGCCGCCCTTGCACGCCGAGTACACCGCTTCCCCGCTGCTGCCGACCCGAGCAGCGTCGGAGCTGATGAAAATGATCTTGCCCGACCCGCTCGCGATCATGTCGTCCAGAACGGCGCGGGTGAAGTGGATGGGGCCGCGCAGGTTGATGGCGATGATCCGATCCCAGAGCTCTGGGGTATTCTTCACGAACGGCTCGACCTGGTCCCACCCCGCGTTGTTCACGAGGATATGCACCGCACCCCACAGGGCCCGCACGCGCTCGACTGCCCCCCGCGCCTGTTCGAACACTGCGACATCCGCCTCCACCGCCGCAGCCTCCCCTCCGGCATCTCGAAT
>JBBIUR010000097.1:0-13006 GCA_037440145.1 Myxococcales bacterium
TGGCGTGCTTGGGGTCGCGGTGGAGAGCCGAGCGGGCGACGGGGCCCGCGGAGTGCGGCGGTCAATCTGCATTTCGTTGGGGTGCGGCCGCAGGCGGACATCATCACACTCGCGCCGCCACCATGACGCGGAGGTACGTGGCCGAAGAGCGAGCGAGGGCCGGGGCACGCGGTGCCCCGGCCTTTTTTTTTGGGTCGCGCGGGGCGGCTAGGGGAGAATCGGATAGCTTGCGGTGAGCTGGAGTGCGGTTTAGGGTTTTGGGGACGTGGCGGCGGGTAGGATCAAGATTTTAGTAGTGGAAGACAACGTGGATAACCGGTGCATCCTGGTGTATCGCCTGCGGCGGCTCGGGGACTTCGACGTTCTCGAGGCAGCGAACGGGGAGCAGGCGCTGCAGCTGGTTCAAAAAGAGCAGCCGCATCTGATTTTTATGGACCTGAAGATGCCGGTAATGGACGGGTGGGAGGCGACGCGGAGGATCCGGCAGACAGATATTGGCAAAGCGATCCCGATCATCGCGCTGACTGCGCAGGCGATGGCTGGTGACGAGGAAAAGGCTCTTGCTGCCGGGTGTGACGACTACCTGGCAAAGCCAATTGTAGATCCTGCTGTGATCAAGGCCAAGGTGGACTATTGGCTTGGGAGAAACCGACAGGCTTGAAGGGAAGGCCAGGGGGCGGCCTGCCTCGGGGCTTTCCTCGATGAGCTCGCTGGGAAGCGGCACTTGCTTCTAGAGCCTCCGGTCGCGACAAGGGGCTAAAGCTGGCGGCTCTTAGGAGCTGGGAGCGAGCATTCCGTTGCGATTTCGCCTTGGCTTGCACAAGGCCCTCGGCGCGGGAGCGAGAGGTGTTTTTCGGGGGCTGTTGCCGGGCGCGGCGTTGGGAGCGTGGGCAGTGGTGCTGGCAGCTCGCGGGGAGCCGGCAGGCGCGGACGGCTGCCTTCCAGAAGGGGAGCGGGACCTTGCCGCGCTGATCACCCGGGGCATTTTCTATCCGGTCTACTGCGGCCTCGCGGACACGAACGGTGACGGCCGCGTCACGGCGGGGGACGTCGCTGCCGCAGTGCGCTCGCTTGTGTCTTCGACACCGCGGCCTTCCCCGTCACAGAGCCCGACTTTCACGGCTACGGAGCAACCCGTTGTTTCGCTCACTCCCACTTTTTCGGTCTCCCCGACGCTGCCTCCGACACCGACTCCCAACGAAAGCCCAACGTTCGCCACGCCCTCGCCAGCCGAGACGCCTCGCACTGCAACGGCGAGCCGCGCTGCCAGCCTAACGCCTACACCGAATCAATCCGCGGGGCGGACCTCGCCGGCTCTAACGCGGACCCCGTCGCCCTCCGCAACGCCGGGCGAGCAGGCAACCGCGACGGCAAGCCCGGCAGCGGCGTCCGCCACACCTAGCGGGTCCGAGGTAGCACCAACGATTACCCCGACGGTATTGCCAACCCTCAGCGCAACCCGGACCCAGGGTCTTACGCCAGAGCCTACGCCGGGGTTTTCTCCCAGCGGGACGGCGACTCGAAAGGCCACGCTCTCTCCGGCGGCGACAATTTCTAGCACGCCGTCACGGGTGCCTACTTTTACGCCGACAGCAACGCGGACCCGGACCCCCCGGCCAATCCCGAGCCCGACTGTGACGGAAACTCCGCTGCGTTCCTTCACTCCGACCGGAACGTTCCCAGCGACGCCTACAGAGACGCCGCGCCCAGGCGGAACGAGGGCCGCTTCGCCGACGGATACGCCGACTGAAGCGGAGGCGCGGACGCCAAGCCCACCCACCCTTCCTTCTGCCAGCGAGACGCCTGCTTCTCTTCCGCCAACCTCGGACGCGTCGCCCGCTCCCACTGCTACCCTGACGGCGACGGCCAGCGATCTTCTCGCTTCACCAACGGCTTCACCCACGAGAACGGGCGCCGAGACCCCGGACTCTTCCCCGAGTCCGGCGTTTTCCCTTACCCCTGCGGCCTCTCCCACCGGCTCTTTTTCCGCCACCGGCACTGCCAGCCCTGGCCATTCGACAGCGCCGACCGAGGAGCCGCCGCCGACTCGATCCGCCACTTCGTCAGCGACGCAGCCCGTGGCCACGCAAAGTCCCACCCCTTCACCGAGCGAAACAGCCGCGCCGAGCAGCTCCCCCTCTGGGGGCCCCACGGCCACTGCGAGCTCGCCAGCGAGCCCCGTTCCCACCGCGACCTCGCCCTCGAGTACTCCGATCGCGTCTGCGACCGAAACCGCCACGCGCGAGCCTGCGCCAACGGCAACTGCCTCTGCGCAAGGGACGGCTGGTCTCACACCGGTTCCCACCTGGACCGAATCATCGACTCCCGCGGCGTCGCCCACCTTCGCAGGCACCGCGACGGCGACGTGGAGTGCCGTGCCAACGCTGACGGTTACGGCCGTCTTCACCGCAACTGGGTCGGCGACCAGGACGCCGACGCAGACATCCACTGGAACCGCAACGCGCACGGCCACGCGGTCCCCGACATCGAGCGCAACGGGCACCCCGACGCCGTCTGCAACCGCTACCCGCACGCCTTCTCGCACTCCGAGCGCGAGTCCCCTGCCCACTGCGACGCACACGGTCCGACCGTCGCGTACGCCGAGCCCGAGCGCCACCGCAACGCCCTCTCGCACTGCCACCCGCACGCGCACCTCCACTGCGACCGCCTCGCTCTCTCCGACGCTGTCGCCGAGTCCCACTGCTTCGGGGACAGCGACGCGCACCGGCACGCGGACAGCCACCCCGACTTTCACCCCGACGGCGACGAGGAGCCCCACCCGAACCAACACGCCCACGCTGACCCCTGTGCCCGGGGGGCCTGTTGTGACCTATTTCGGAATCGCCGAGACTAGCGGCCGCCTCGTGACCCCGTTGTTTTTCGACGGAACGGGTCGGCCCGTGTACGTTCGGTCCCAGCCCAGGAACTTTTTGATTGTCGTCGAAGCGGCTGCAGGGCCGAACGGCTTCGCCCCGGGCCGAGAGGTGTTTCGGAGCGTGGCAGGCGATCCGGGAGCACGCCCCGATTTGCAGATCCAGTCGACGCGGCCACTTGGGAACGGAAGCCTGAAAGTGTGCGACAAGGATCCGGTCACGAGCCTGGGAGGTGTTCCCGGCATCGAGCCGCCCGATTTTTCACCGGAGTCGCAGTTCGTGGCGGATGCGCTGAACGACTTCGCGTGCCGCTTCGTCCCTCGCACGAGGGGCGACGAGGCCTGCACGCTGAACTCCTTGGATGTGGAGGCTTTCGTGAGCCCGAGGAGCGCAGTGCAGTTCTGCTTCGAGCCCGCCGTGGGAGCTGAAGCCGCGTTTCCCAGGGACGATACGGTGCTGACGGTCCGCGTACGCGATGTCCAAGGCGCGCTCGGAGACCCGATCCAGATCGTAGTTCGCGTCCCCTAAGGCATGCGGGGCCCTACCAGCAGGACACGGGAGCGCTACCGGAAAATGGCAATCAGGGATTGCAGCGTGCCTAGGCTAAAGGCTGCGACCACCGCTCCGGCCAAACAAGACAACAGAGAGTGGTGGAAAAGTTCCGGGCCGACGGCCACGGCCATCCACGGCTCCAGATAAATGCCAAGAAGTCCGGCAGCAAGAACAAAGAGAAGAGTGTCTTCCAGTTTCAGCAGCCAGCAGGCAGTAGAGCCGGCGAAGAGCGCTATGACGGTCACCTGACCGAGCACTGTAGCTTCTTCCACGCCGCACCACCTCGAGGGAGAAAAACTCCAGCCATCTCGAATCCATCACGCGAGCCTGGCCGCTTGCAGTGCTTGCCAAGTGTGTTGTCTCGCTTCTGCGGATTCGCGAGTGGACGGATTGTCAAGGCCGTTTTCACTGGGGATCACCCGCACCCAGGTTGCTAGTTCGAAGAAGAAAGCTCTCCTCGTGCAGGCCCTGTGCTCGGAACTTCGTGCTCCAGTGGGATGCCATGCTTGCGGGCAAACTCGACGATTGTATGGCGAGCGAGTTTGCTCGGTCGAAAGCGGCCGTTTTCCCACCGGTTCACTGTGCCGACGGTTATGCCGAGTTCGCGGGCAAGCTCTTCTTGCGTGAGGCCGAGTTTGCTGCGCAGGTGGCGGATCGCTGCTCCCATGTGGTCGTGCATCCCCATGAAACCTCCTGAGGCGAGAAAGCGTTTTTGTCTGGAGCAACTGATGTGCCAGGCGATCTGCAGGGGCCGGCGTCCGCGTCGTAAGGTAAGGGGCAAGAGACCTGGGCGCCACAGGAGCCTGCGAATTCGATTACCCTTTCGGTGGGGAGATTAGGGAGTACGGGGCCGGGGAGGCAGCCCACTCGGTTGCATTTCTCCTGCGCCGTTGTCATTTTCCGCCCGTGTGCCGGAGTGCCTTCTACCGCTGCGTTTTGGTGAGCCTTCTGACTATGGGTCCCTGCCAGGCGCTGGAGTGCAGCGCGGCGTCGCCAGCTCTCGGAGGAGAAGGAGAGAAGCCGCTTTTTTTGCCGTGCACTGGCAGCGCAGGGATTGCCGTCACGGCACCTTTCGATTTTCCCTGGGAGATAAGCTTGCGCCGCTTTGCGTTTCGGGTCTTGAAAAACGTGAGGCGGTGGACCGTTCGCGTGGCCAGACTAGTGCGCAGATCAGCGCAGTACTGGCTGGGGTGGGTGGCGACTGCGCTAGCTCTCGTTACGTTCGGTGCTGCGGCGTCTGTCGTGAGCCGCCGCTGGATCGCATTGTGGTGGCGGGAGGGATGGAAGCCGGCGGCCGGCTATCTGCTGAGGGGCGGCGTGGTGTTCTTTCGGCTGCTTCGTGACCGGAGGGTGGGGCAGTGGGCCCGGGCGCCGCTGGCACTGGCGATCTTTTACGGGCTGTTCCACCGCGATCTCATTCCTGACGGAGCCGTTATTGTCGGTCGGCTGGACGACTTCGCACTGATGGGGGCCGCAGCTCGCTGGTTCTTGCGGTCCTGCCCGGATGAGATTGTCCAGCGCCACGCGACGTACGTCGAACGGAGAATGAACCGCTCCGTTGCGTCTGCGCGTTCCTGATCTATCGAGTGGCGAGCGCTTAGCGGCTCGCGGCTCCCGGGGCCCCGCGGGGAAATCTCATCCGGGCCCTTGCTGGAGCCGCTTGGGCAGGCCCGATGCCTCGTCTCCTTGTGGGCGGACGCTTTTCTCCTTCAGGTTCACCCTCCACACCGCGACTCGTTTTTCTCCTCCCTCGCTCCACAGCAACGTGACCTCGTATTCGGGTCCATCTCTCTGGATTGCATCCCAGCTGAACTCGCCGACATAAATGTCTTTTTCCTTGGCTCGGAGCGAGTAAGCTCGAATCATGTCGTAAAGGGTTTGGTCTCCGAGCGGCTTGGAATTTTTCACCAGATCGACGGCTTCGTTTTTTTTCCCCTGCCACCGCTCCCCAATGATGAGCGGTGCGCCCACATACCAGGCGAAGCCGATGGCAAACACTGCCAAGGCGCCCCACCCGAGGATTGCGCCCAAAGTGCTTTCGTGTACTCGCTCTTCTTCCTCTACTTCTTCTTCGACATATTCTGTTTCTTCTCTCATCGCCGCTTTGCCCCCGCTTCGATTGCTAGTCCATGATAGTGTTGGTGCTCTGCTAGCTCAGGGCAGTGTCGCTGCCCTAGCGCTTGTAGTGAAAAGCGGGGTGCGACGCAAACCCCTTTTCCTGGAAGGCCGCTTTCGCCCCGCGAGGATGGCCCGAACGCGGGCTAACAAAGCGGCCTACGAGGAACGTTCATTTTCGCGCGCCCGCTGCTAGCGCTCCGGGAAACTGCGTCGAACTGCAAGGCCGAGGTTGGGAGGGCATCCGACTTGCTAGCTCGCCGGGCACATGAGCCGCCCGGAGATCGCGCACGATGGATGAGACCGGGAAACGGGCCCCGGAAAGTTACCGCGCGGAGACGCGGGCGCTGATTCGCGAGCGGACCAAGCTCGCTTCGTTGTTGACCATGATAATCGTGCCCCTCTACGGGGCCTTCGACTACTTGCTGTACGCTGAGAACTTGTTGTCGCTGCTAGTCGGTCGAGCGCTGTGTCTGATCGGCGGGGCGGCGATTTACGTCGCCTTGGACCGATCTACTCTTGGAATCAAGCATCCGGAGTGGCTCACCGCAGCTCTTGCCGTTTTGTTTGGGACCACGGTCTTCGGCCTCCAAGTATACTTGGTCGGCTTCGACACGCCGTACCACTCGGGCTTGGTGCTCGCCATTGCGGGAATGGCCGTGCTCTTGCCGATCTCTCTTTGGCAGGCTGGCGCAATTGCGGTGGGGATGACGTTACTTTACGGCACCGCAGCGGTTTTGCACGGCGGCATCCAGAGCACGGCCCATTTTGCGGTCCATATCGCGGGGCTGGCGACTGCGACTGCCGTTGCCATGGTGGGGATCGGAGTGGGCGAGCGCCTCCGGCGCACGGAGTTTGAAACCCGCTCGGCGCTGCGGGCGATGGCGGAGGAAAAGTCGCGCCTGGTACGGCAGATGCGGGACAAAACGGCGCAGTTGGAAGCCCTGAACCAAGACATGGAGGATCTCCTTTATGTGGCGTCCCACGACCTGCGAGCGCCTTTGATCAATGTCCAGGGATTCGCCCGGGAACTGCAGCTCGGCCTTGCCCAGCTCAGTTCTCACGTCGGTTTGGTGCCCGAGGCGAAGGCGGTGCGCGAGGATATGGAGGAATCGCTCCGGTTCATCCTGAGCGCGGTCGCCAGAATGGACAGTCTCATCGATGCGCTCCTCAACATTTCCCGGATCGGGACGCGGACAAGACCGACACAGCGGGTCGACCTGGGCCCGTTGGTCGAGAAGATCGTCGAGTCTTTTCGGTACCAGCTCGAAGCAAAGGGAATCGAGGTGCGGATTGGGTGGTTGCCACAGGTGGTCGGGGATCCGGTTCGCCTGAATCAGGTGTTTAGCAACCTGATCGAGAACGCGATCAAGTACATGGGCGAGTCGCCCCGCCGGCTGATCGAGATCGGCACAGCCGACCACGGAGCCGCGCTGTACGTGCGGGACACTGGGCCCGGAATTGCAAGCGAGCACCGGGAAACGATCTTTCGCCTATTTCGGCGCCTGGACAGTTCGGTACCTGGCGAGGGAATCGGACTCACGGCGGTGCGCAAAATCATTGAGAAACATGGGGGACGAATCTGGGTAGAATCGGAGCCGGGGGCCGGGAGCACCTTCTACTTCACCCTCGGTGCTGGAAAAGGTGGGGAAGCAAACGAGGAGAGAAACAGTGAACTGTGAGAGGAAAGCCGTGACGATTCTGCTGGTCGAGGATGATGATGGACATGCGCGGTTGCTCGAGCGCAACCTTCGGCGAGGAGGTTTGATCAATCGCCTCGTGCGGGTCAGCGACGGGCAGGAGGCGCTGGATTACCTGAATCGGGTCCCGCCGTACAACGACGACGCTCGATATCCAATGCCGGGCGTCGTTTTCCTGGATGTCCTGATGCCTCGCCGAGATGGGTTCGAGGTCCTGCAAGCGATCAAGTCGGACCGTGTTCTGCGCGTGATTCCCGTTATCATGATCACTTCGACCGACAACCAGCGAGAGATCGATCGGGCCTACCAGCTCGGCGCGAACGGGTACGTCGTGAAGCCCGTCAACATGGAGGCGTTTATCGATCGCGTGGTCAAGCTCGGGATGTTTGTCGAAGTAATCGAGCTGCCCGATCGTGGAGCTGTGAGCAATGGAGCCAGTGCCGCGCCTTTTGCTGGTTGAGGACGATCTTGGCCAGGCACGGCTGGCGCAGAAGGTCCTAGCGCGAGCAGGCTACGCGGCCCAGTGGGTCCCTTCCGCTGCGGCCTGCCGCGAGCGCCTGCGCGGGAGTGCTTTTGAGATCGTCTTGCTCGACCGCGGGCTGCCAGATGCGGATGGGCTGGAGCTGCTGGGCGAGCTACAGGCGAAGTGGCCAGAACTGTGTGTGATCATGCTGACGGGAGCAGATGACGTGACGGTGGCGGTGCAGGCGATGCGGCGATGATCGGCGGATTACGTGCTGAAGCGCCCCGACCTCTCTCACTTGGACGATCTCCCGCTGGTCGTGGAGCGCAATTGCGAGCGGTTGCAGCTCCGGCGGGAGCGGGAGGCTTTGCACGCCGCGGTGGCAGCCTCCGAAGAGCGCTACCGCGAGCTGTTCGAAAACGCCTCCGACCTGATCGTTGTCTGCGATCTGTCGAACCGGATTCAGCGGACCAACCGGGCTTTCGAGGAGCTGACCGGGGTACCTCCTGCAGCGGCGGAAGGCCAACCCTTCGCGGCTTTTTTTGCGCCTTCGAGCCCGGTTTCGGCACCGGCACTGCTCGAGAGAGCTCTTGCGGGCGCGGGCGACGCAGCGATGGCCGAGATCCACCTGCGAGGGGCCGAGGACCGGCCGCGAGTGGTGGAGTTCCGCGCGCGCTCCGTCTTTCAGAACGGGGTCCCGTGCGGGTTTCACGGGATCGGCCGGGATGTCACCGAAAAGCGGCGGATGGAAGAGATGAAAGCCGACTTCCTCGCGATGGTCACGCACGATATGAAAAATCCGGTGAGTGTGATCGTCGGCTACACGGAAATCCTGTTGAGCGACGTCTGTCCAAACAGTACCTGCCGCGAGATGCTGGTCAGCATCGATTCGTGTGCCCGCGGCCTGCTGCACCTGATTCTCAACTTCTTGGACCTGTCGCGCATCGAAGCGGGAGCGTTGCGGCTGAACCGGACCTCGGTTCGCCTCGAGGAAGTGCTGCAGCAGGTGCTCGATTACGAGAGGCCTCTTGCGCGCGCGAAGAAGATTGAACTAACGGCAAAGTTCGACGCGCTTCCCGTGCTGAACGCCGATCGCTTCCAACTTGACCGGGTGTTCGTGAACCTGGTCGGCAACGCCATCAAGTTCACGCCTCCCGGCGGGCGGGTCTCGGTGACGGCCGGCGTTGCCAACGGCTTCGTGGTCGTGCGGGTCACGGACACGGGGCCGGGGATTCCAGCGCAGCAGATGCCGCACCTGTTTCGAAAGTATCAGAGGCTCTCCCACACAGCCCAGGCCGACGGCACCGGGTTGGGCTTGTTCATTGCCAAGTCGATGATCGATGCGCACGGCGGCACGATTGCCGTGGAGAGCTCATCCGGGTCGGGGGCGACATTTGTCGTCAAGCTCCCTGTGGCGTGAGGCATCTGGGCGCTCGCCCAAAGGTCGTCGCCGCCAGGCCGCCTTTTTCCGCTGCCCGCAGCAGGTCTGTGGCATGTCGGCGCGCGCGGGGCGATTCCTCTGGCACCGGAGGGAGGCCGGCGATATGGTGGCGGCATGGCCCGCATTCAGATCGCTGTCGTGGGGGGAAGCGTCGCGTCGGAAGAGGAGATCCGGTTGGCAGAGGCGGTCGGCTCGGAGCTGGCCCGACGCGGTGCCGTGCTCGTCTGTGGGGGCCGGGGTGGCATCATGGAGGCGGCGGCTCGCGGCGCGCTGGAATCGGGCGGCCTCGCCGTGGGAATCTTGCCGACATACCGGTGGGAGGACGCTAGCCCTTGGCTATCGGTGGTCATTCCGAGCGGACTTGGCCATGCCCGCAATGCTCTCGTTGTGGCCTCCGGCCGAGCGGTGATCGCGTTCCGGGGCGAGCACGGAACCCTGTCCGAAATCGGCCTTGCGCTCAAACTGGGGCGACCTGTGATCGCGGTGCGGGCGTGGCGTGAGCTGCCTGACGTGATCGCGCTCGACGATCCCCTCGTTGCCGTTGAGGCAGCACTCGCGTGCGCTGCCAGTTCGCCCTTCCGCCGGCCGGATCAGAGCTGACGGGGAGTCGTTCCTCGAATCTCCCGGCGTCCCTTGCGGAGGACGGGAATCGCGAGGATCCGCTCCTCCGAGAGCAGCTCCCAAAGGATTCCCCGCGGCCGGGGGTGAAGGCTCGGCGCTGCAATGACTTGCTCCGGGGTGACGATGAAGTCGACCGGCGCATCATGGCTGCGCATCGGGATCCGATCTTCGACGATCTGCAGCGGATGAACCGTGGTGACGATCGGCGTGTACTCGCGGACTTTTCCCTCCTTGCGCAGTAGCGCGTATTCGAGGTCCGCGAAGCCCCCGCCCTTTCCCAGGCGCGCCCCGTGGCGCGTTACCGCCACGGCACCGAGCACCACCAGATCGATGGCCCGCATCTCTTGAATGGCCACCAGCCGTCCGAACTCCAGCGCGCCGCGAATGCTCGCCGCCCGCAGGGCCCTTTGCAGCCCGAGCTTGTACGGATCCAACTCGACGAAACATTTCTCCGCTCGCAGCCGGGGCACGGCCATGTAGACGATCTTCTTGTCCTGCAAAGCTGCGCGCCGGACGGGAAGCTGCGGCGCATCCGGATTGACCTTGATCACGCGCGCGCGCTTCCAGATCGGGAGTTCCCGCAGTAGGCTGGCGGCGCGGTCGGCCCCGACAAAGTTGGGAATGCGCCCGTCGGCGGGCGGAAACCGGCTGGCCCCAGCAGCCTTCAAGCGCCACCAAACTCGCTGCCGGATTTCGTCTTTCGTCATTGCCACCCGAAGCGACGCCGGACACTCTCGCTACTACAAGACTTGCTCAGAAGTCAACGCGCCAGTCCCGCCGGGGGCAGGTGCGGCGTGCCCGGTTCGATGCGGTGGCTCACCACGATGAACCCGGTGTGTCCGATCATGCGATGTTCCGGTCGTACGCTCATCGCCTGGACATGCCAGAAGCGAATCCAGGTTTCCATGGCTTCGGTGCGGGCGAAGTGCGGGTGGCAGCGCAGGGTCTCGACGAGCTGCTTTACCTGCAGCACCGTCGGCAGGTAGCACGTCAGCACCGCCCCGGGGCGAGTGCACGCGGCAATCGCATCCAGGAGCCTCCAGGGCTCCGCCAGGTCGATCACGGCGCGGTCCATGTCGCGCTCGTCCATCCCTGCAAAGGCGTCTGCGACGCGCAGCGTCCAGTTCGGGGCGGGTCCGTGGAAACGCCGCACGTTCTCTTCGGCCATCTTGGCGAACTCCGGGCGCGCCTCGTAGGAGACGACGCACCCCTCGGGCCCGACCGCGCGCAGAAGCGCCATGGTGAGCGCCCCCGGTCCCGCACCCACCTCCACCACCCTGGCACCGGGATAGATGTCACCCCAGAGTAAGATCGGGCCGATGTCCTTCGGATAGATGACTTGTGCCCGTCGTGGAAGGTTCGGGATCAGGTGTGCGAACGTGGGGCGCAAGACCAGGAAGCACTCCCCCGCGGTGTTGTACACGTACCTGCCTTCGTTCGTCCCGATCAGGTGATTTGCCTCAATGGTGCCGCCGCGCAAGTGAACCCGCCCTCCCGGCTTTAGGGTCCGCAAGTACTCGCGATTTTTGGCGTCGACGAATAGGACGCTGTCTCCCGACCGGAGCGATGCACTCGGGTGGCTCTCAGGTGGCGAAGGGGTGCCCATCGGTGCCTGGTGCGGCTTCCCGGGTCAGACGGCTACTGCGCCCGTAGCCCTCGGCTAGGTTTTCGCTGGGCGGCGGCTTTCAGCGCGCAAAAGCCGCACAAAGCCCCGTACGAGGGCATCCCGCAGCTCTCGCACTCTCCCCCCTCTTCCGCGCGCATCGAAGCAAAGGCCGGCCGCGCGGTTTTGAGAAACTCTTGGACGAACGTCAGCTTTGTGCCCGGGGACACAGCTTCGAGGCGGTTCAAGACCTCTTTGTAGGCCAGCAGCGTGGCACCTTCGCTGTTCGGGCACTCGTCGACGATGTAGCGGATGCCGCGCAAGAATGCGTAAGCAGCCGTTTCGTATTCGCTAATGCGGAACAGCGGTTTGACCTTGCGCGCAAACTTCCCATGCCGCGCCTCCAGAACCGGCGTTTGCCGCGCCAGATAGTCCGCTTGCCAGCGCAAGACGTTTCCCAGTAGCCGGGCCGCTTCGTCGTCCAGGTTGTGCCCCGTGGCCAGTACGCCATATCCCTGCTCGTGCGCGATCTTGTCGAAGTAGTGGCGCTTTACCAAGCCGCACGTCGAACACGGCACGCGGTGTGTCGCCGCCGTGAGCGCCGGGATGCTGGCGCCTTCTTCGTCCAACCGGACCTCGATCAGCCGCAACCCCCGTTCGCGGGCAAACTCCTCCGCACATTGGGCAGAAGCTTCCGAGTACGCCCCGATTCCCAGGTGGAGGTGGAGCCCCGCCGTCGCATAGCCCAGGCGATGGAGAACATCCCACAGCGCGAGACTGTCCTTTCCCCCCGAGACGGCCACCAGAACCGGCTCGCTCGGAGAAAACATTCGCTCCCTGCGAACGGTTCTCTGGACTTGTCGCTCGAAGTAGAAGAGGAAGCAGTGGCGGCAGAAGCTGGAGTTGTGGTGTCGCAGTTGCACCACCGCTTTAGCGCGGCAGCGGGTGCATTTCATCGCTTGCGGTGCAGCGGGAGAGAGTCCGGCACGGCAGGCGCAGAACCGCCGGAGATGACGGAACGGATTTCGATGGTATCGTCCGGCCCGACCACTTCCTCGTCAGTGAGCAGCTCGTCGTCGCGGATCACCATGACGGTGCCGGGCAGAAGGCCGAGCTCTTGGAGGATGTCGCGCACACGCCTCCGGCCCGACAACTCCACTTGGCGGCGCTGCGGCAGCAACGTGATCCGCATCCGTGGCCGACGATAAGGAAAAGGCCTCGCAGAGTCAATTCGGCGCCCGGAGGCAGGCCGTTGTTTCCCCCGAGGCAGGCCGCGCCCGTCTCCGCACAGGCCCCGCCGCGCCGCTGGCGCTCCGCGCAGCGCGGGGCGGGAAGCGCTGCCTTGACTCGGCCGCTACGTCTCGGTTAGACGCTGGGCGGCAGGCGGGATTCGGCTGGTGGAGTTCGACATATCCGATCAAGTTGCGGCGCGCCGCCGCAAGCTGGAGGAGTTGCGCCGGCGCGGCATCGATCCGTACCCGAACGATTTCACCCCGAGCGATCTCGCGGCGAGCATCCAGGAGCGTTACTCGGGGTGGGCGCGAGAGGACTTCGAACGCCGCTCCGAGGAGGCCTGCGTGGCCGGTCGCGTGGTGGGCCTGCGCGATTTTGGTCGTGCTGCTTTCTGCCATTTGCAAG
>JBBIUR010000098.1:0-12952 GCA_037440145.1 Myxococcales bacterium
ACTGGACTGCCCCGCGATGACGGTTCCTGCGACCGGGAACGTCGTGCTGAAACAGAAGTTGGTGGATTGCATCGATTCGAGCCAGGGGGGCATCGTGGCGGACAGCACGTACAAGGAGGTTGTGAGCGCGGCGATTGTCGACGACAACACGGACAAGCCGATCGCTGTCCCCGGCGTACGGAACAAGCTATAGCACCTCGAGTCCGCTCGGGTTCTTCAAGGGGTAGAGCTTCGGTTCTGCCCCTTGTTTTTTTGCGACTCAGATTTCGCTGGCTGCGCGTGTATCTCGTATATCTGGAGTTCGGTGGCGCGATTTGCCGCCGCGGGTCGGTTCGCCCAATCCTCCGGCTCCCGAACTCTGACCCAGAACCTGTAGGCCGCCACGGGTTGCATCTCTAGCCCCTCGGGTTTCGGGACCGGCAGCTCCGGCGGCCCAAGCCAGAAGAGGCGCCGCCCTTGAAGGGCCTTTTGCAGCGCAATCAGCTCCGGCCTGGAGGGCGACGCGAGCAAGAATGGGGAAATGCCAGCGATTGCTTGTAGCGCCACGTGCAGTTGCGTGCGCGTCATGATGGCTGAGTCCCCAGCCAGGACCGAGGCGGGCGGCAAGAGCGCGGCAATGGCGCGGACGTGGTGGATGCTGCCGCGGTAGGCGGGCTCGCGGTACTCGAGGATGCCGCGCGGAAGCCAGCCCGCGGCAGCCAGAGCGGCCAGGGAGATCGCAACCCCGCGCGGGGCCCGACTCCAGAGCCACGCAGCGGCCAGCGCTGCCGAGATTGCCAGGAGGGGGCTGGCGGCGGGAAGAAAACGCCGGATGCCCCAGAGGGCTGCCTGGCTCACGTGCGGATCGTGTACGAGACTTGTCAATGCCACGATCCCCGTGACGAGTCCGATCCTTTGCGCTGCGTCCTGAGCCCGGCGAATCCAGATCGAGGCGCCCAACCCGGCGGCTACCAGTACCCCCCAGTTCCAGTACTTCAGAAGCCACGGCGCCGTGACGGGGAGTTGGGAGCGCACCGGGAAGAAGACGGCCGCCGCGAACACGAGCAGTACTGTTGCTGCTGCGACTCGCACCCCTGCGGCGCGGATTGCTCCCCGCCGCTCGCAGCCCCACGCGAACGCGAGGAGAAGCGCGAGCGCCGCGATTCCAAGACCGCCTGCCCAGCCGAAGTGCTCGCGCCGGGAGAAGGCAAGTGTTCTTGCGAGGTCCAGGAAGCGCCGCAGTTCGTAGAGGTAATGAGTCGGAAAGAGGAAGTGGTGGAGAATCCCGTACGCGGTCACCGCGAGGAAGGTTACTGCGAATCCCCTGCTTCCCGGCCAAGGATGGCGGGGGGCTACGAGGCTCCACGCGGCGAGCGCGACGGCGAAGTGGGCCAGGAGATCGAGGCGCAGGAATCCAGCGACGGCCGCGGCAGCACCCGCAAGTGTGCCGAGCCTGCTGTCGCGAGAGGCGAGCGAAAGGCTTCCGGCGAGCAAGCCCGCCCACAGGAAGTACTGGCTCGGCACTTCGGGCATTAGGAAGCGCGAGTACCAGTACTGCGGTACGAGTCCGAGCATCAAAGCAGCGCAGAAAAGGGCCGCCGGGCTTCCGCCGAGCTGGGCCGCCACGGCGCAGATCGCCGGCACCGAGAGGGCGCCGAAGTAGGAAACGGCCGCTGGCGCGGCCGGGTCGCCGCCGATGCCATAGAAGAGAGCGACCCAAACGCTGAGCAAGTGGTGGAATGCCGGGAGCACGCGGTCGCTCGAAAGCGAGGGCAGGAGCAATCCACCGGCGACCCGCAAAAACGGCGGGCCCGACTGCCACGGGTCGTAGGGCGGGAAGAGCTGCTGCCGGAGCGGCATGGGCAGTTCCAACACCGTAGGGTCGCGTATCGCCAGCTCCCCGCGCTCCGCGATGTGAATTCCGGCGGCCAGATACGCGCTCGAGTCGTATCCAAACAGAGACGTGTCGAAAGGAGGGGAAATCCAGCACAGTGCGGCGAGCGCGAGAGCAGCGGTCCCGAGGTCGGCCTGGCTGTAGCGGAGGTGCGCCAGGGGCCGCACGCGCTGGGCCAGGTTGCCTGCCAGGGCACACGCTGCTGCCAAGGCCGCGACGGCGCGGACGGAGAAGCTTCCTGCCTCCGCGAGCGCGAAGCCGAACAGCGACAGAAGGACATTGCCCAAGAGCACTTCGAGGAGCAGCCGGTGCCGAGGCGCCTCGCACGTCTTCGGCACCAGCAGGGGGAGCAGTGCGTGCCCGGGCAGCCAGGCGAGAAGGGCCACGGCAAAGAGGCTTGCGAGCCGCACACTCGTTGCCGCGCGGCTCAGTGCGCGCGCGCCGCGGCACGGCCGGGCGCGTTATTTTCCGATCCGAAGGGCACCCGCGCGTTGCTTTGCGCCCTTCTCCTCTGGGGAGTTCGCACCGCCGTGTACCTGTCCGTACGCGGTCAGTTAGTCCGGGCCCGCTCCGGGGTCAAGCTGCCGCTCTGCAGCCATCGCGGACCCTAGGGGGACCTGCGCGGCCAGCCCGCGGGATCCGCGCTCTGCCAGGCGCCTGGGCCGCGCGCTTTGCGCGGCCGCTGGCAGATCCAGCTTCTCTGCGCCCGGGGACGCTTTCCCTCCGGATGCCCGATCCCGCGCTTTCCGAAACCTGCCGCGGTCGACTCGGCTGGCTGCAGATGGCGGTGGAAACTCCGCGAGGCCGCGGTCTAGAATGCGGGGTGGCCATGCGGTCCCGCAAACTCATCATCCAGATCCCCTGTTACAACGAGGAGGCTTCTCTGGAGGCCACCATTCGAGAACTGCCTCGGCAAGTGCCGGGCTTCGAGGCAGTCGAGGTACTCGTGGTCGACGACGGATCCACCGACGGCACCGCGGATGTTGCGCGCCGTGCGGGGGCGGACCACATCGTGCGCTTTCCCAATAACCGAGGGCTTGCCCGCGCGTTCATGGCCGGCTTGGACGCCTGCCTGCGTCTGGGTGCCGACGTGATCGTCAACACGGATGGGGACAACCAGTACCGCGGCGCGGACATCGCGCGGTTGGTGCGGCCCATTCTGGACGGTGTGGCCGACATGGTCGTGGGCGATCGAGACCCGCGGAACGTCCGTCACTTCGCCCTGTCGAAGCGATTGCTGCAGTACTACGGATCGTGGGTCGTCCGGCAGTTGAGCGGGACGCGGGTGCCGGATGCCACCAGCGGTTTCCGCGCCCTCTCGCGGGAGGCTGCTCTGCGCCTCAACGTCTTTTCGGATTTCACGTACACTCTCGAAACAATCATCCAGGCCGGGAAGAAGAAGCTGCCCGTGACTCATGTGCCGGTATTGAGCCGCGAGGTGCGCCGGGACTCGAAACTCTTTTCTTCGACGTGGTCGTACGTCAAGCGCTCTGCCGCGACGATCCTCCGGATCTATGCCCTCTACGAGCCGCTCAAGGTGTTTTCTTATGTGGGCGGTGTTCTCATCCTGGCGGGAACGGCGATCGGAGTGCGCTTTCTTTACTTCTATGCGATCGGGAAAGGCAGTGGGCATGTCCAGTCGCTGCTCTTGACGACGATCCTGGTCATCATCGGGTTTTTCACCGTGCTCGTGGGGATGATGGCCGATTTGATCGGCGGCAACAGAGCTTTGCTCGAAGACGTCTTGTATCGCTTGCGGCGGATGGAACTAGAGCGGAACGCGGCCGGGGCCGCCGGAACCGAGGCACGCCGTCGGGAGCTTCAGCGCTTGGAGGGCGGCCGGCCGTGAAGGCCTTGGCGGCGGCGCCGGCGCTGCCCCGCGCTTGCTTTTTCGGCACGTACGCGAGCGGGCACACGGCGAATCGGCTGCTCTACCGGGCGCTAGAAAACGCGGGCTTTGCCGTCGACGTGTGCCACGTGCCGCTTTGGGAGAGGACACGCGACAAAATGCCCGATTACTTCGGGACGGCTTCGCTCGCCCGCCTGGGCTGGGCATACGCGCGGCGCGCGCGGTGGTTGGCGGCAGAGCTGCGGCAGAAGTCGGCCGTCGACCTCTTCGTGGTCGGCTTCAACGGCCAGCTCGACGTGCTGCTATTGCGGCTGCTGCGCCGGTCCGCGCGAATCGCCTTTGCCCCTCTGGTGACGATCACCGAGACCTTGGTGGAGGACCGGAAACTGTATCGTCCCGGATCGCCCATGGGGCGCTGGATTCGCTGGCTGGACCGCGCGTCGCTCCGGCTTGCGGATCGGGTCGTGGTCGACACGGAGGCGCACCGGCGCGACCTGATCGAGCAGTACGGACTGCGGCCGGAAGCGGTGGTTTGCTGGTACCTCGGCGCCGACCGCACTGTGTTCCGGCCCGCACCGCCCCGGGCACGCGCCCGGCCGCTACGGGTGCTTTTCTACGGGCAGTTTCTCCCGTTGCACGGCATCCAGACGATCCTCGAGGCCATTGCGGCGATGGACCCCCGGTTGAAGACTGAGTTCACCATCGTGGGCACCGGCCCGGAGCGGCCGCGACTGGCGGCCGGGCTTGAGCGCCTAGAGGCGCGGGGGGTGCGCGTGGTCGAGTGGCTGCCGTACGACCAGTTGGGTGCCGCGGTGGCGGATGCGGACGTGTGTCTGGGAAGCTTCGGCACGTCGGAAAAGGCGCGCCGCGTGATTCCGAACAAGGTCTATCAAGCGGCGAGTGTCGGCAGGGCCGTAGTCACTGCGGATACGCCGGCAGTGCGCGAAGTGTTCTGTCCCGGGGGGAACATCGCGCTTTGCCCGGCGGGAGACTCCGGCGCGTTGGCGGCAGCCCTGGAACGGCTAGCGGACGATCGCGAGCGCGTGCGCCTGGCCATAGGGGCGCAGCGCCTGATGGCCGCGCGGTTCGACGAGGCGGGGCAAGCGGCGCGGTTGCGGGCGGCTCTCAGCCCGCTTTTGGAGAAATGAACCGGTTGCCCGAGTTTGCTGCTGCGGTGGTTGCTTGGAACGGGGGCGAGCGGCTGGACCGGTGCGTGTCGAGTCTCCTCGCCGCCCGTTGTCCGCGCATCGTCTTGGTCGACAACGGCTCCGGGCCGGAAGAACGGGCGCGGTTGCAAGGGCGGTACGGAAGCCGCGCCGAGGTGCAGCTCGTATTTCTGCGCGAAAACGCCGGGTTTGCGGGCGGTGCCAACGCGGCTTTTCGCGCGGTCCTGCGCGCCGGTTTTCCGGCAGTGCTTTTGGGTACCCAGGACGTCGTCTTCGAACCCGAGGCGCCACGGCGGCTGGCCGCTGCAATCGCCTCCGACTCCCGCGTGGGCATTGCGGGGCCGTGCGTCCTCGACCAAAGGCGCGGGGGCGCGGAGCTTTCGCGCGGCGAGCGCGTGATCCTGCCGCTCCTCTGCCTGCCGCGGAGATGGCTGCGCTACCGCTCCGGGGGAGATGCGCCGTATCCGGTATCGGGTCTGATGGGCTGCGCGCTGATGCTCTCCGCCGACCTGCTCCGAGCCACTGGCGGTTTCGACGCCGACTTTTTTGCGTACTACGAGGAAATCGACTTGTGCTTGCGCGCGCGCCGGCTCGGGTTTCGGGTGGTTTGTGTCCCGGCCGCCCGTGTGTGGCATGACGGGATGCGCGGGTTCCTGTCCGGTTTCACGCCTGCAGCCGCGGAGCTCAAGGCGAGGAATCTCGCGTATCTGATGCGCAAGCACGGCTCCGTTCTCGACTGGGCGGCATTTTTGCCGGCTTACGCGGGGCTGCTCGGCATCAGTGCAGCCCGCTATGCTTCAGTGGGCCGGTGGGATGTGTGCGCCGCGCTGGTGCGGGGGGCGCGGGCTGGAATTGCGGGCCGCGTCGGGCCGGTGCCGACATTGGCGGGCGCGTCTTGAGAGCCATGCGCGTGGGCATCGGGGCGGTGCTCGGGCGCACAGGCGGTCCGGCTCGCTACGCATGCGAGCTGGTGCGGGCACTTGCGGCGCTCGAAGGCGACGATGAGTACGTAGTGTTCACCAACCGCCCCGAGGCGTTTCCCCGCCGCGGGGCGGTGCGGGTGGTCGCGGTGCGGCTTCCGCCCCCGGCAACAGCCTGGGAACCGCTGTGGGATCACGTACTCTTGCCCGCGGCGGCTCGCCGGGCCCGGCTGGACGTGTACCACGGGACGAAAGGGGCGATCTCGCTTTTCTTGCGCTGCCGGCAAGTGGTGAGCATTCACGACCTCGCTGTGTACGCGCAGCCCGGTACGTTTGCTTGGCTCCAGCACCTGCACATGCGGCCCAACTTGCGCCTCGCCGTGGCGCGCGCGGATCGCATCTTGGCGGACAGCCAGCACGCCCGCGCCGATATTGTCCTCAGGTTGCGGGTGGCCGAGCAGCGCGTTGTCGCGGTGCCGCTGGGAGTGCGTCTTGACCTGTTCGCTCCGGATCCCACCGCGGCAGATACGGCGGTTGCGGAGCGACTGGATTTGCCGGCGCGGTATTTTCTGTACGCGGGAACGATTCAGCCGCGGAAGAATGTGGGCCTCGTGGTGAGTGCCTTTGTGCGTTTGCTGCTCGGGCCGGAGTGGGGTCTGGTGATCGCCGGGCGCCGGAGGCCGGGATATCGGCCGCGATGGCTCGTCTCGCCTCCGCCCGGCGTGCGGTACCTGGGAGTGTTGAGCGATGAGGAGCTAGCGGTTTTGTACCGGCACGCGGTGGCGATGGTGAGTCCCTCCGGCTACGAAGGTTTCGGCCTGACACTTCTAGAGGCGATGGCAAGCGGTTGCCCGGTAGTGGGCGCCGCGTTCAGCGCAGTTCCGGAGGTCGTCGGGAACGCGGGGCTGCTGCTCGACGTGCTGGACGTCGACGCAATCGCGGCAGCGATGGCGCGCTTCGTCGAAGAGCCAGGGCTGCGCGCCGAGTTGGGCCGCCGCGGCAGCGAGCGCGCGCGCCTTTTCTCCTGGGATGAAACGGCATACTGGACGCGCAAGGTGTACCGGGAGGTCCGCAGTGGGTCGTGACCCGAGGGTCGCCGTAATCGTCCTTAACTGGAACGGCACGGAGGACACGGTCGAGTGCCTTCGGAGCTTGAGCCAGGTCGAGTACCCGGCACTGGAGGTCGTGCTCGTCGACAACGGTTCGCGGCCGCCTGCGGCCGAGGAAATGCGGCGCCGCTTTCCGGCGATCACGTGCATTCAGTTGCCAGAAAATCGCGGTTACGCCGGCGGCAACAACGCGGGAATCCGCTACGCATTGGGCCGAGGCCACGACTACGTGTTCGTGCTCAACAACGATACCATCGTGACCCCGGCGTGCGTCCGCGAGGCGGTCGCGGTGGCGGAGTCGGACCCGCGCATCGCCGTGGTAGGCGTGAAGATCCTGGCGCGCGACGACCCCGCGCGAGTCTGGGTGGCCTTCGGCCAGGTGACCTACCGGCAAGGGCTCGTGCGCCTGATCGGATATTACAAGCTGGACGATGGGCGATTCGATTCCATGCGCGACGTGGAGTGGGTGCCTGGCACGGCGATGTTGTTTCGGCGCCGCGCTCTGGAGGTCGTGGGTTTGTTCGACGAGGAGTTTTTCGCGTACCACGAGGATGTGGACTGGTGCACGACGGCGCGCCGGCTGGGGTTTCGAGTCGTGTTTGCCCCGCGCGCGGTGATCTACCACAAGGGTCACAGTAGCTCCGGAGGCAAGGGGTACGTGACACCGCGGCAGTACCTCGCGGGGCGCAACATGGTGCTCTTCGTGCGCAAGCACGGCAGCCGGTTGCAGAAATTGAAGTTCGCGGTGTTCGTGCTCGGCACGCTGCCGCTCCAGTTCCTGCGCCGCTGGATTACCGGAGAGCACCGGGGAGTCGTTCTGAAGGTCCAGGGAATGCTCGACGCCTTGCGCGGCGCCGAGGTGCCCCTCGCTAAGCTGGGCCTGCGATGAGCTTCGCCTACTACACGGTGGACGTCGGCGTAGCAGCGAGCCAAATTTTCTGGAGCCACGAATCCGTCGAGGCGCACCTAGCTCTGTGCGACTACGAGACGACCTTGCCAGTGTTTCTGGAACACCTGCCGCGCGACGGCGCGATCCTGGATGCCGGCTGCGGGCTCGCTCGGTGGGTGCTCTACTTGCGCCGCCAGGGGTTGCGAGTCGTGGGGCTGGACCACTCGTTCGCGGCGCTGCGCCGGGTGCGCGAGCACGACGGCGCCGTGCCGCTGTGTACGGGAGACGTCCTCTGCCTCCCCGTGCGCGACGCGAGCCTGGCCGCGCTGATCTCCCTGGGGGTCATCGAGCATTTCCCAGAAGGGCCGCAAGCCGCCATCCGCGAAATCTACCGCGTGCTGCGGCCCGGGGGGATCTTGTTCGTCGCCGTCCCTTACAACAATCCGTTTCGCCGCCTGCTCGTCAACCATCTGCGGCGGCTGCGCGACTGGCAGAAACGCCGGCGGGGACTGGCCCTGACGTTTGCCGAATACCGCTTCAGTGCCCGGGAACTGGAAGGTTTTCTGCGCGCCGCTGGCTTCGAGGTGCTTTCGCTCCACGCAGATGATTTTCGCCCCCCTTTGGGAAAAGGGCTGTGGGTAGATTCGTCGTCCTTTTTCGGATACCGGGTCGGCATGTGGGACATCGCTCCAGGGCACGCGCGCTGGGAGCTCAACCGGCGGGGCCGCCTTCTCCAGGCCGTCGCCAACCGCATCTCCCCCTGGATCGTCGCCGCGGGTGTCCTCGCCGTGGCGCGCCGTCCGGATTCTCGCTGATGGAGCTGGCCGCCGTCGTCGTCAACTGGAACCAGCTCGACCTGACCCTGCGCTGCTTGCAGAGCCTGGAGCGGGGCAGCCGGGTGCCGGATTGGCTGCTCGTGGTCGATAACGGGTCCCCCGCGGACCCCACGTCTGCAGTTCGGGCGCGCTTTCCCCACGCGGAGGTGTGGCGCCACGCGGAGAACCTCGGTTTTGCCGCTGGGGCCAATGCGGGAATGCAGCGAGCTCTGGAGCTCGGGGCCGAAGCGGTGTTGCTCGTGAATAACGACGCGGTGGTGGCGCCCGATTGCGTCGCCGAGCTGGAGCGCGCTCTGGACGCCGACCCGGAAGTCGCTGCGGTGGGCGGAAAGGTGCTTACGGAAGACGATCCGCCCCGGATCCACTTCGCTTACGGCATTCTCACGTTCCACGGCGAGATCGCCCAGCGCCGGGGATGGCTCGATCCCGACCTGAACGCGTATGGCGAGTGCCGCGACGTCGACTACGTCTCCGGGTGCGCAATGCTCCTGCGCCGAGCAGCCCTCGAGCGCGTCGGCCTTTTCGATCCGGAATACTTTGCCTACCACGAGGACCTCGATTGGTGCACGCGCGCGTGGCGCGCGGGCCTTCGCATCCGCTACGTGCCCACCGCCGTCGTCCGGCACCGCATGCACGCTTCGACCGGAGGGGGCTACGGCAGCGCGATCACGTACCTCTCGCAGCGGAACAGCATCTTGTTCGTGCGCAAGAACGCCACGTGGCGGCAGCGCTGCAAATACGCCGTGTAGCTGGGGGGAAACTTGGTCAAGGAAGCGGTCTTCCGCCGGCGGCGCGGGGAGTGGGACGGTTTCCGGCTCCGCCTGCGAGGACTGCGCGACGGGCTGCTGCGCCGCCCCCTCCCTTTGGTCGAGCTGGGGCTGCGGGATGGCTGAGCACTCGGCGCCGCACGTCGCGGTCTTGATCCTGAACTGGAACGGGAAGGCCGACATCTTGCGCTGCCTTTCCACGCTCCCGCGCATCCAGTACCCGAACTGGAGTGCCACCGTGATCGACAACGCCTCGACGGATGGAAGCGTCGAGGCGATCCGCCAGCAGTACCCTGAGCAGCGAATTCTCGTAATGGAGAAGAATCTGGGCTTCTGTGGCGGGAACAATCGCGGCATGGAGGACGCGCTGCGCCGGGGCGCCGACTACGTCCTCTTGCTCAACAACGACACCGAGCTCCACGCCGATTTGCTGGCCGAACTCGTCGCTGTGGCGGAAACCGATCCGCGGATCGGAGCCGTGGGCGCAAAGAACATCCAGATGGCAGACCATCGCATGGTCTGGGCGGCTTACGGGGAGTTGACTTACGGGAAGAGCCTGGTGCGCGTGGTGGGCTGGAACCAGCCGGACGGCCCCGAGCTGAGCTGTGTCAGGGATGCCGAGTGGCTGATCGGGAACGGCCTGATGATGCGCCGCGCCGCGATCGAAACCGTGGGCGGGTTCGACGAGTCCTTCTTCGGATACCACGAGGACGTCGATTGGTGCGTGCGCGCCCGGCAAGCTGGGTTTCGGCTCGTCTACAACGGTCGCGCCATCATCTATCACCGCGGTTTCGGGGCCTCGCACCCGGATTCGGCGCTTCCGTTTCCCACCCTGTATTTTCTCGGCCGCAACGGCTACCTCTTCGCCCGCAAGCACGGAACACCTTGGCAGTGCGCCAAGTTCGTCACGCTCTTTCTGGCAGACCTTGCCCGGCTGCTCGTGCGCGATCTGATTCGGCGCGACCGTATCAAACCCTATCTCTGGGTGCTGCGGGGGTTTGGAGACGGCCTTCTCGGCCGCTTGCCCCTGCGGCAGCTCCGGTTGCAATGAGACCCCTTCGTTGTTTACTCGTTCGCGGGGCTTGTCTACGATCGCTCTATGACCCGCGCGATCCGTAGGACCGCGGCCCGGATGATACCGACCCCGGTGCGGTTCCTGATTGCCCAGGAGCCCAGCGCCATGCGCGGGTGGCTCACGCCGCGGCGGTTTCTCAACATGGCGCTCGTCCACGCCGAAATGTGGCTCGGGCGGACGAAGCTCGTCTCCCGCCCGTACGAGCTCTGCATCGATGTCAGTAACAAGTGCAACTTGCACTGCCCTTTTTGCCCGACCGGACGGCGGGAGGTAGGCCGGGGCAAGGGAAACATATCGCTTTCCCTGTTCCGGGCGATTCTGGATGAACTGGGACCGTATGCGCTCACGCTCGAGCTCTTCAACTGGGGCGAGGCGTTCTTCAACCCGGAGCTGCCGGCCCTGATCGAGTACGCGTACCGGAAGCGCGTCGTCACGATGATATCGAGCAACCTGAGCTTTCGGCTGAGGGACGAGTACATTCGGTCGATCATCCAGGCGGGCCTCACGTACCTCACGGCGTCGATCGACGGTTGGGACCAGCAGTCGTACCAGATCTATCGGCGCGGCGGGAAGTTCGAGTTGGCGCTGGAGAATCTGCGCGCCTTCGTGCGGCTGCGGCGCGAGATGGGCAAGGAATATCCGCGCCTGTGCTGGCAGTATCTCGTGTTCCGGCACAACGAAAGCGGGATCGAGCGCGCGCGCTCTCTCGCAGCGGAGATCGGGGTGGACCGCTTTGGCGTGTCGGGCGGCCTGTACGAGGACCCGGATTGGGCGCCCGAAGGGGAGTACTCTTTCGATTACCTGGCCTTGCATCCGAACCGGTGCCCGTGGCTTTGGAAGAAAGCGGTGTTTCACTGGGACGGGGGCATTGCCTCCTGCTGCCAGGGATTCTACAAGCACGACGACTTCGCAGACTGGGAGCCGGGGATGTTCGACCGGCTGTGGAACAACGAGAAGTTCGTGACGGCGCGGCGCATTTGGACGGAGCCTGGGTCGCCGTTGCCGGAGGGGCATTACTGCACGAGCTGCGACAAGGTGCGCCTCAATCGGGGCCTGCCCCTCGCCTCGCGGATGAAGAGGAAAACCGGGACGAATTCCTAGTGCGCGCTGCGCGTTTCAAGCGGGCCGCCGCCTCGATGGGCGCCGCTGGCCGGCTGCTTTCGCTTGCCGGCCTTCTGGCGGCTTGTGGTGCGGGCGGCGAAGCGCTCCCCCCGGTGCTGACGCTGGTACCCGCAGCTATGGAGCCTGTCGGGCCGGCCCGCCCTGCAGGGCCGTACGAGCTTTGTCTGGACCCCGGCGGAGCTGCCCGCGCATCGGTCTACGTGCACGAGCGCAGCGTCGCGTTCCGCATTCGCGCCCGCAGCGAGGATCCTGAGCGCGAGGCCCAGTTGTGGGTGCGGATCGGTGCAGAGACCGCGTCGCCCGAGCCGATTCGCGTGCACGAGTTCCGCACCGCTGCGCATCGGGTGCGCAGCGCGCCGGGCCAGCACACGCTCGAGTTGCGCGTGCCGCCCACGAGCGCGGCAGGTGCGTGCGTTGCGGAAGTCGCGCTGACCCAGCCGTGAACGCCCTCCGCTTGCGAGCCGCGCTGTGCGCCGGGCTGGTCGTCGTTTTCGCGGTGTGGGCTGCGCGACCCGACGGGCGACCCGACGTGATGTTGGTCACGGTGGACGCGCTGCGGCCCGATCGCCTTCCGGCGTACGGCTATGCCGGTGGCCGCGCGCCCTTTTTGGACTGGCTCGCTGCAGGCGGTGTGCGGTTCGCCAACGCGTTCTGCGACGTGCCGTGGACGACCCCTGCGCTCGCGTCGACCCTGACGGGGCGATACCCGCTACGCCACGGCGTGCACACCGCCTACGACAGGCTGCCGGAGGAGGAGATCACGCTGGCCGAGGTGTTGCGGGCGCAGGGTTATAGCACTGCAGCGGTGGTGGGGTCGTTTCGAGCGGATGCTGCCTTCGGGCTCGCCCAGGGCTTCGAGCACTACGATGCTCGCTTCGACGCGCCCATGGTCGAGTTCCCAATCCGGTTGCCGAAACTCCCCACGCGATTTTTCGGCAGCACGCGCCGCGACCTGAATTTCCAGCTCGCCAAAGCCCGTGCCGACAGCTACCGCACCGATGCAGCCGTTGCCGACGCAGCCATTGGATGGCTGCGGCGCGCGAGCCGCATGCGCCCGTTTTTCCTCTGGGTTCACTTTTACGGCCCGAATTTGAAAATCCGTGCTGGGGACAGCCCCGGCGTTGCCTTGCACCGGGCCCTGGAGCCGTACGACGCGGATGTGGCGGCCGTCGACGCCCAGGTGGGGCGGTTGCTCCACGAGCTGAGCGCGCGGGGACGTCTGGGCAAGACGCTGATCGTCGTGCACGCATCCCACGGAGAGAGCCTGCTGGAGCAAGACTACTTCGGGTACGGGAGGGACCTGTTCGATCCCGCCCTGCGGGTTCCCCTGATTCTCTGGTTCGGGA
>JBBIUR010000099.1:0-283 GCA_037440145.1 Myxococcales bacterium
GCCAGCGAGACATCGACTGCGGTGTTGCACCCAGTGCCGGAAATTGCGAGCTTGACGCGCCGGCGCGACGCTTTGCTCATCGTCGACGGCATTACGGCAGTCGGGGTTTGCGACCTGCCCATGGACCGACTCGGAATCGACATCCTCGTGACGGGATCGCAAAAGGCCCTCATGCTGCCCCCGGGGCTCGCCTTCCTCGCCCTCAGCGAGCGGGCATGGGAACGGACGGCAACCGCGAAGCTGCCGCGCTTTTACTTCGACCTGGAGCGCGAGCGGGACAACC
>JBBIUR010000099.1:302-12923 GCA_037440145.1 Myxococcales bacterium
ACGCCGGCAATCTCTCTGGTCGTCGGACTGCACGAAGCGCTGAAGATGATCGAGGAGGAAGGGCTTCCGCAGGTCTTTGCGCGACACGACCGCAACGCTCGGGCCACGCGCGCGGCGGTGCAGGCTCTGGGCTTGCCCTTGCTCGCTCCGGAGGCGCCCAGCCCGGCCACGACCGGATTCTACGTTCCCCCGGGGGTCGACGGCGCTCGGCTCGTGAGCTATTTGCGAGACCGAATGGGCGTGACGTTCGCCGGCGGGCAAGACCAGCTCAAGGGCAAGATCGTGCGCATCGGTCATCTCGGGTACGTGGGGACCTTCGACATCGTGGTGGCCATTGCGGCACTCGAGCTGGCGCTGCGCCGCTTTGGGCATCCGGTTGACCTCGGACGCGGCGTGGGGGCGGCAGAAGCGGTGTTGCAGGAAGCACTGCCGAGCTGAAGGCATGGCGACGCATCGCGTCCTCGTCACCGACAAGCTCGCCCCCCAGGGGATCGCGATCCTGCAAGCCACGCCGGGGATCCAGGTCGACGAGAAGCCTCCCCTGAAGCCCGAGGAGCTTGCGCGGGTGATCGGGCCTTACCACGCCCTGATCGTGCGCAGCGGCACCACGGTCAGCGCCGAGGTCATTGCATCTGCGGAAAACCTCAAGGTCATCGGCCGTGCCGGCATTGGCGTGGACAATATCGACGTGCGCGCCGCGACCAAGCGCGGAATCGTGGTGATGAACACCCCGGGGGGCAACAACGTCACCACTGCCGAGCACGCGATCAGCTTGATGCTTTCCCTCGCACGCCAGATCCCGCAGGCGACCGCCTCGATGAAAGCCGGGAAGTGGGAGAAAAACCGGTTCCTCGGTGTCGAGGTGTGCAACAAGACGCTGGGGATCATCGGCGTGGGAAACATCGGCAGCCTGGTGGCGCAGCGAGCGCAGGGGCTGGGCATGCGCGTCATCGGCTACGATCCCTTTCTGAGTTCGGAAGCGGCAGCCAAACTCGGGGTCGAGCTCTGTTCGCTCGAAGAGCTCTGCGCGCGCTCCGACTTCATTTCCGTGCACGCGCCGCTGACCCCCGAGACCCGAGGGCTGATCGACGAGAAGGCGTTTGCCCGGATGAAGAGAGGTGTCCGCATCATCAACTGCGCCCGGGGCGGAATCGTCGACGAGGCCGCCCTCGAGCGCGCCATTCGGCAAGGCATCGTGGCCGGAGCGGCGCTCGACGTCTTCGCGCAAGAGCCCCCGCCGCCGGACCACCCGCTGCTCCAGCTCGACGCGGTCATCTGCACCCCGCATCTCGGGGCTGCCACCGGCGAGGCGCAAGTCAACGTGGCCGTGGCGATCGCAGAGCAGATCGCGGACTACCTCACGCAGGGAGTCATCAAGAACGCGGTGAACGTCCCGTCGATCAGCGCAGAGCTGCTGGAAGTGCTCGGCCCATACGTGCAGCTCGCGGAAAAGCTCGGCAGCCTCCAGGCGCAGTTGCTCAGCCAGCCGCCGTTGGAGGTCGCGGTCGAATACGCGGGGGACGTTACTCAGTACGACGTCAAGGCGCTCACTCTGGCAGTCCTCAAGGGCCTCCTCCAGCGCATCGTCGAGTCCGGAATGGTGAATTACGTGAACGCCCCGGAGGTGGCGCGGGAGCGAGGCATTGCCTTCACCGAGGCGCGCAGCAGCCAGCCGAAGGGCTACCAGAACCTCATCTCGGTGGCGGTCCGGACGGCAAGCGGCGTCAACGAAGTTGCGGGTGCGGTCTTCGGGCGCCACGTCCAGCGAATCGTGAAAATCGACGGCTTCTATCTCGACGCCGTGCCCGAAGGCTACATCCTGGTCCTGCACAACCGCGACGTCCCGGGCGTCGTGGGCGCGGTCGGCACGGTGCTCGGAAGCGAAAACATCAACATCGCGCGGCTCGAGCTCGGGCGCGAGCGCGTCGGCGGGATGGCCATCTCGCTCATCCACGTGGACAACTGGGTGCCGGAGGGAGTGCTGGAGCGCCTGCGCCGAATCCCCAACATCGTCTCCGCCCAGTTGATCGAACTCTGAGCGGGCCGCGAGCAGAACGCCCATGCCAGCAGTCGTCTTGATCGGAGCCCAGTGGGGGGACGAGGGCAAGGGCAAAGTCGTCGACATCCTGGCCGAGCACGCCGACCTGGTCGTGCGCTTTCAGGGAGGGAACAATGCGGGCCACACCCTGGTGGTCAGCGGCGAAAAAATCGTGCTGCACCTGGTGCCCTCGGGCGTCATGCACGACGGCACGGTGTGCGTCATCGGCAATGGCGTCGTCGTCGACCCGGAGGTCCTCCTCCAGGAGATCGCCTTCCTCCAGCAGCGGGGCCGGCTGCGCGATCCAGCGCTGCTGCAGATCAGCGACCGGGCGAATCTGATCATGCCGTACCACCGGGCGATCGACCTCGCCCGCGAGCGGCTGCGGGGAGCGGGCATGATCGGTACGACCGGCCGCGGCATCGGGCCCGCCTACGAGGACAAGATGGCGCGCATCGGCATCCGGTTCTGCGACCTGCTCGACGAAGAGGCGTTTCCCCGCCAGCTACAGGCGACGCTCGCGGAAAAAAACACCTACCTGCGGTCCATCCTGGGCGAGAAAACCCTGGACTTCGACTCGATCTACGAGCGCTATTGCCGCTACCGGGATCTCCTGCGGCCCTACGTGACCGACACCTCGCTGCTGCTCGACCGGGCGCTCAACCAGGGCAAGCGCGTTCTCTTCGAAGGAGCGCAGGGGACGATGCTCGATGTCGACCACGGCACTTACCCGTTCGTCACTTCCTCGAACACCGTGGCGGCGGCGGCGTGCACTGGCGGCGGTATTGCCCCGCACCGGATCAGCGCCGTCATTGGCATCGCCAAGGCGTACACGACGCGCGTCGGCAGCGGGCCCTTCCCGACCGAGCTCAGCGACGAGTTGGGACAAAAGCTGCGACAGGACGGCGATGAATACGGGGCGACGACCGGTCGGCCCCGCCGCTGCGGCTGGTTCGACGCGGTGGTAGTGCGCCAGGCCGCGCGCCTGAACGGCATGAACGGGATCGCGATCACGAAACTGGACGTCCTGACCGGTATCCATCCCCTGAAGATCTGCGTCGCGTACGAGCGCAACGGCAAGCGGTACGAAGAGATGCCCGCCAGTGCGGCGCACCTCGAAAGCATGCAGCCAGTGTACGAAGAGCACCCCGGGTGGACCGAACCCCTGGGCGGCGCGCGCACGCTCGACGACCTGCCCGCAAACGCGCGGCGGTATCTCACGCGGCTCGAGGAACTCAGCGGCGCGCGCGTGTTGCTCGTTTCGGTGGGGGCCCGCCGCGAGGAAACCATCCTGCTCGCAAACCCCTTTTCCTCCCTGGCAGCGTGAGCGCCCGGCGCGCTTGCTGGCCGGCCGCGCCGTGGTAAAAGCCAGCCGCACGCGCATGACCCGAAAGGCGAGCCAACAGCCGTCGGGCACCGGAACCGCGCCGGTGCCCGAAGAGCAATTCACGGAAAAGGCGTTCTACCTTCACGCCTTCCGCGACCACACACTGCTCGTCGCTGCCCGCTCGGACCAGCTCGCCACCAGCGGCGACCTGGAAGCGTTGGCGGCGGTCGCCCGCGACCTGCTGCAAAACCGCACGCGGCTCCTGGTGCTCGCAGATGCGCCGGCCCCCGAGCGCGCCCGCCACACGCTCGACTTTTTGCGACAGCGCCTCGGCCCACTGATGTTCCAGGGCGAGACGATCCCCCTCTTCCCCCACCTGCGGAATGCGGCGCGCCGCTCCGAAGTCTTTCTCCTCCTCGATGCCCTGCAGCGGGAGCTGCGACCCTCGGTGCTCGCGGAAATCTGGAAGGTTCTCGGCTCGCACCAAGTATTGGTCGGGGTCGTCCCCTGCGGTCCCGGACAGCTTGCAGCTTGCGCGCAGCGCTTGGCCACGGCGCTGCGGGTCTACAAACTCGTCCTCGTGGAGGCCGAGGGCGGCATCGTCGACCGCTCCGGACGCGCGCTCTCGTTCATGGACGCAGCCATGCTCGACGCCTTGCTCGCCGCGGGGGAGGCGGAAGCTGCCGGGCTGGGACATCGGCGGCCCACCCTAGCCGCCGTGCGCGCCGCACTGCTTGGAGGCGTCTCCGCCGTCAATCTCTGCGCGCTCGCCGGGCTAGAGCGCGAGCTGTTCACTTACGAGGGGGCTGGAACGCTCTTTACGCGGGAGGACTACTGCCGCGTCGAGCGCCTCGGCATCGACGACTTCGCCGAGGTGGAGCGCCTGATCGAGCGCGGCCAGCGGGAAGGCTTGCTGAAAATGCGCACCGGCGACGAGGTCGCGCAGATCCTGGCCTGCGGCTACGGGGCCACCATCGGCGAGCATCACCTGGCGGGCGTTTGCGGGCTCCTCACCGAGCCCTACGCGGACGAACGCGCAGGGGAAATCGTCGCCCTGTACACGATCACGCGCTTCAAGGGCGAAGGCGTCGCGCAAAAACTGCTCGCTCGGATCGAGAAGGACGCCCGCGCCCAAGGATTGCGCTACCTGTTCGCGTGCACCACCGAAGAGCGCGCAAAGGCCTTCTTCGAGCGCTGCGGCTTTCGCCGCGTTTCCCAGGACCAGGTGCCACCGGCAAAGTGGACGGGCTACGACGCTGCGCGGCGGTCCGCGGTGGCTGCCTTTCGGCTCGACCTCGAACGCGGGAAGAATGCGGCCGCCTCGCAGCCCGAGGCGCGCGGCGCGCCCTCGCGGCCATGATCGTGGGTATCGACATCGGCGGCTCCACCACCGACGCGGTGCTCGATGACGGGGAGATTCGAGTCGCCAGCGTGGAGTCCACTGACCCCGTCGCCGCTGCGGCCGGCGCGCTGGGCAAGCTCCTCGGCATTTCCGGCGGCCGCCCCGATCAAGTGGAAGCGATTGCCGCGACCGGAGGTGGCGCGCGCGCCCTGGGCGATCATTTGCTCGGGATTCCTGTGAGCAAGGTCTCCGAAATCGCCGCCATCGGCCTGGGAGGTGCGACCCAGGCGGGGAAAACCGACGCCCTCGTGGTCTCCATGGGCACCGGTACGGCACTTGTGTCGGTCAAGGGAGACCGCGTCGTGCACGCCGGAGGGACAGGCGTTGGAGGCGGCACCCTGCTGGGTCTCGCGCAGCACCTGCTGCATGTCTCCCGCCTCGAAACGCTGGAGCGCATGGCTGCACGGGGGGACCGGTTCCGCGTGGACCTCACCGTGGAGGACATCGCTGGCGGCCCAGTGGGCTCCCTGCCTCCCGGTGCCACCGCGAGCAACTTCGGCAAACTCGGCTCGGATGCCGCTCCGGAAGACAAGGCGAGCGCCCTCCTCAACATGATCGCCGAGGTCATCGTCGTCGTCGCGATCGGCGCTGCGCGGGCCTTCGGTCACGAGGACGTAATCCTCACCGGAAAACTCGTGCGCGTGCGCGCCCTGCTGGAGCGCATCCAGTCGACGCGCGCGTTGTTCGGCGCGAACTTCATCGTCCCCCCGCACGCCGATGTCGCGACGGCCATCGGGGCTGCGCGCAGCCTCCGGCGCTAGCTCGCCTCAGGCGGGGGTCACATACGCGCCGGTCGCCCCGCCGTCGACGAGAAAAGCGGTCCCGGTGACGTACGAGGACTCGTCCGATGCCAGGAAAAGTGCCGCCTCGGCGACTTCCTCAGGCTGCGCGAGCCGGCCCATGGGCAGATGCACCAGCCGCCGCGCGCGCGCCGCCGGATCGGCGAGCAGCGCGCGCAGAAGCGGCGTGTCTACCGGCCCGGGACACAACGCGTTGGCGCGCACGCCAGACCGAGCAAACTCCACCGCGATCTCTCTGGTGAGCGCGAGCACGCCGCCCTTCGAGGCCGTGTAGGCGCTCTGAGAAGTGGCCGAACCCATCAGTGCCACGAAGGAGGCGGTGTTGACAATCGAGCCGCCTCCCGCACGCAGGAGCGCCGGAATGCCGTACTTGCAGCCGAGGAATACGCCCTTCAGGTTCACAGCGAGTACCCGGTCGAACACCTCTTCGGGCGTGTCGAGAACCGACCCGTCCTCCTCCGGAAAAACTCCGGCGTTATTGAACAGCACGTGCAAGCAGCCAAACCGTTCTTCTGCAAAGGCGATCATCGCCTCGACTTCCGCCGCACGGCTCACGTCGGCGACAAAAAAAGCCGCGGCCCCTCCGAGTTCCTCTGCCGCTGCGCGGGCCGCGTCGGCGCGCGCATCGACGAGAACCACTCGCGCCCCCTCGGCGCAAAATCGGCGCGCTGCAGCGCGCCCGATCCCACCGGCCCCGCCCGTGATCAAGGCCACCTTGTCCCGCAATCGCCCGGCCATTTTTTTTCGACTCCTGTTTCGCACCGGCGCGGCGCCTCGCTCACCGTTCCGGCTCGGTCCCCGTCCTCCGGCCTCCGGCCCGCGCTCCACCCGCCGAGGCTCTCGACCGGCGGCGCGGCCCCTCCGAACCCATCGCCTGTGCCGCCGCAACGACGAACGCACGGAACAAGCGGCGGTGGGGTTCCTCGGCGGCTTGCAGCTCGGGATGCCACTGCACCCCGAAGCACCACGGGTGCTCGGTGTGCTCAACTGCTTCGATCACCCCGTCGGCCGCCCAGGCCACCGGGCGCAAATCGCTGCCCAGCTGATCGATCGCCTGGTGATGCCACGAGCAAGCATCGAGCTCCGTCACCGCGAGTATGCCCGCCAGGCGGCTCTGCGGGTCTACGCGCACTCGGTGCCGGGTCGGCACCCGAGGCGGCAGCCGGTGCCGCACGCGCTCGCCGAAACGCTCTGGCAGGTGAACGTGCAAGGTGCCGCCGCAGGCGATATTGAGAACCTGCAACCCCCGGCAGATGCACAGCAGCGGCATGCGCGCCGCCAGAGCCGCGCGCACCAGGGCGAACTCGAAGCGATCGCGCTCTTCCGAAACCAAGTACACTGACTCGTGAGGCCGGCCGCCGTATGCCGCCGGGGCGATGTCGCCCCCGCCGGCGAGCAGCAGGCCGTCGACCAGCGACAGCAACCGCGCCGGGGCGGGTTCTCCGGGCGGCAAAATCAGCGGCGTGCCGCCCGCCGCGCGCACCGCATCAACGTAACCGCACGGAAGCGAGAACACCGCGGGGGAACCGTCGCGTCCATACGACGTAATGCCCACGACCACGGCCTTCCCGCTTCGATCCACCGGCCGCTTCACGCGCGCTCCAGATACCGCCGCCGCTCCCATGTGGTCACGGCCCCGTCGAACTTCCGTTGCTCCGTGCGCGCGAAATGCACGAGGTGCTCCACGACCTCGGAGCCGAACGCCTCGCGGAAGAGGGGCGCCGCCTCGAACTCCGCAATCGCCTCGCCCAGCGTGCCGGGCACCTCCGGCAGCGCTACCGCGCCGTACAGGTCGCCGGAGGTCATGGGCGGGGGCTCGATGCGGCGAGCGAGCCCATCCAAGCCCGCGGCCAACGTGGCGGCAAACGCGAGGTAAGGGTTGGCGTCTGCGCCCGGGATCCGGCATTCCACCCGCGCAGACGAACCGCGACCTACCAAGCGAAAGGCCGCCGTGCGGTTATCGTACGACCAGCCCACGCGAGTGGGCGCAAACGATCCGGGGCGGAAGCGCTTGTAGGAGTTCACGTTGGGAGCGAAGAGGAGCATGCTCGCCCGCGCGTGCAGGAGCAACCCTCCGAGCCACCATCGCAAGGGGTTGGGCAGAGAGGCAGCTTCGGAGGTCGCATGGGCGAAAGCGAAAAGCGGCTCGCCCGTCGGAACCGACCACAAGCTGGAATGCAGGTGCATCGAGCTGCCCGCGTAACGCTCGTCCCACTTTGCCATGAACGTGACCGCCAGGCCTTGCTGCGCCGCGACCTCCTTGGCGAGCTCTTTGTAGAGCACGTGCCGGTCGGAGGTCTCCAGGAAGTTCGCAAAGGCGATGTTGATCTCGTGCTGTCCGGGACCCCACTCGCCCTTGGAGAACTCCACCGGGATGCCCGAAGCTCTCATGTGGCGGCGGATCGCGCCGATCAGTGCCTCCGCTTTGGCGCCCTGCAGCGCGTGGTAGTCCTCGATGTACCAGCCGAACGGTTCCAGGTCTTCGAAGTGCTTGCGGTGCGCCGCCTCGTAGGAATCGCGCAGGACGAAAAACTCCAGCTCCGACCCTCCCATCGGTTCCACCCCCGCTGCCCGTGCCCGCTCCATCTGCCGCTTCAGGATTGCGCGCGGCGCCACTTCCACGAGCGCGCCCCGTTCCTCGTCGTAGACATCGCACAGCACCACCGCGGTGCGGTCGAGCCAGCTCGCCCGGCGCAGCGTGCCGAGGTCGGGAACGCAGCGCACGTCCCCGTAGCCCCCTTCCCACGACGCGAACCGGTAGCCCGGCACCGGGTCCATCTCCATGTCGCACGCGAGCAAGTAGTCGCACACGTGCATGCCCTCGCGCATCACGCGCGCGCAGAAAAACTCGGCGTCGATCCGCTTGCCGACCAGCCGCCCGTAGAGGTCGGGGAACACCGTGAGCACGGTGTCGAGCTCCCCCCGCTGCACCAATTCGCGCAGCGCTTCCTCGCTCAGCTTCCCCTCGTCGCGGCCTTCGGCCATGCGAAGTTCTCTAGCACGACCACCCCGGCCGGGAACAGCCTGCCGGGGCGCTCCCGTTTGTCTCGCCCCCGAGCCCGCGATATACGGCAGCGCGCGGGGCAGCAGGAGTTCTCGATGCTGAAGTTTCCTGATGGCTTTCTCTGGGGCGCAGCGACATCCGCCTATCAGATCGAGGGTGCGTGGAACGAAGACGGGCGCGGCCCGTCAATCTGGGACACGTTTTCCCATACGCCGGGCAAGGTATTCCAGGACCAGAATGGCGACGTCGCGTGCGACCACTATCACCGCTTCCGCGAAGACGTAGCGCTGATGGCCCAACTCGGGCTCAACGCCTACCGGTTTTCGATCTCGTGGCCTCGAGTCCTTCCCGCAGGGACGGGCACGCCGAACCCGAAAGGCCTCGACTTTTACAGCGCTCTCGTCGACGCCTTGCTGGAGCGCGGCATCCGGCCGTTTGCCACGCTGTACCACTGGGACCTTCCCCAGGCACTGCAGGACCGGGGCGGATGGGAGACGCGCCAGATCTGCGACTTCTTCGGCGAGTACGCCGCTCTGGTCGGGCGCAAGCTCGGCGACCGCGTGAAGGACTGGATCACGCTGAACGAACCGCTCTCGGTAGTCGCGGCGGGATACGTCTTCGGGCTCCACGCCCCGGGGAAGCAGGATCCGCAGCTCGCCTTTCGGGTCGCGCATCACCTCCACCTAGCACACGGCGACGCCGTCCGCGTCCTGCGGGCCTGCGTGCCGCACGCGCGGATCGGCATCGCGCAGGTCTCGCTGCCCGCATACCCCGCCTCCGACTCGCCGGCCGACCAAGCGGCGGCAGAGCGGTTCGACGGCTTTGCAAACCGCTGGTTTTGGGATCCTCCCTTGCGGGGCCGCTATCCGGAGGACGTCCTACAGCGGCTCGGCTCCCTCGCACCGCAGATTCGCGACGGCGACCTCGAGCGCATTGCAGCCCCGATCGACTTTTTTGGGCACAACAGCTACACGCGGGCCATCGTGCGCGACGACCCGTCCACGCCAGTGGTTGGGGCCACCATGGTCGCGCCCGAAGGGGCTCCCGTGACCGAGATGGGATGGGAGGTGTATCCGGAACACTTGTGTGACTCTCTCGTTTTTTTTTTTATTGATTAGGGGTGCACCGAGATCTACATTACGGAAAACGGGGCCGCATTCGCGGACCAAGTGAAGGACGGCGAAGTCGACGACCCCGAGCGCATCGAGTACTTGCGCTCGCACCTGGCCGCCGCGCACCGCGCCATCCAGCAAGGGGTCGACCTGCGCGGTTACTTTTGCTGGTCACTGCTCGACAACTTCGAATGGTCGTTCGGATACTCCAAGCGCTTCGGCCTCGTGTATGTCGACTACGCGACCCAGAGGCGCGTCGTGAAGGCCAGCGGCCGTTTTTACAGCCGCGTGGCGCGGGCGAACGCCCTGGAAGAGAGAGCGCCCGGCGCGCCCCCGCGGGGCGATCAGCGGTAGGAGAGAGGGGCAGCCACGCTAAAGCGCGCCTCGAGGGGAAGCTCGCGGGAGTTGGGGCCGGCCGACGCGCGGTAGACAATCGCCTCCACCTGCCAGGAGCGGCTTTCCTCGTCGTAGTACGCCAGCCGGCGCGCCGGAATTGCCAAGGAGATGGCGCGCGACTCGCCCGGCTCCAGAAACACCTTTGCGAAGGCCTTGAGGTCGCGGACCGGACGGACCACGCGCGAGCCCTCGTAGGCGACGTAGACCTGCACCGTCTCTTCCCCCGCTCTCGGGCCGGTGTTGGTCACGGTCACGCGCAAGCGCTGCACGCCGTCGGGGGCGAGCACCGGCTCGGCGATCTCCAGGCGCTCGTAGCGGAACGCTGTGTAGCTGAGCCCGAAGCCAAACGGAAACCGGGGCTCGATGCCGTGCCGGTCGAGGTACCGGTACCCGTGATCGTATTCGTAGCGCACCGCTGGCAATTCGCTGTCGAACGGCGGCAGGTCGGCTTCCGCACGGGGAAAGGTCGCGGGCAGCCTGCCCGAAGGATTGGTGTCGCCAAAGAGCACCTCGGCGATTGCGTTCCCCCCTTCCAGGCCCGGATACCACGCGAGCACCAGCGCCCCAACCGCGTCGATCCAGGGTTCCACAACGATGGGGCCACCTCCCTCGAGGACGACGATGGTCGCAGGGTTGAGGCTGGCCACCGCTTGCACCAGCGATTCGTCCGCTGCGCTCAGGCGCAGCCCCTTGCGGTCTCCGGCGCTCACTTGCGCCTCCCCTTCGTCCGCCTTGGTAAGGCCCACCACGACGACCGCGGCGTCCGCGCGCTCCACCGCGGCTGTGCCCTCCGCATCGAGGGCCGGAACATGGCGCACTTCCACACCGCCCCCTCGTGCCCGAATCCCGGCCAGCGGTGTCACGGCGTACGACGGCGCCACCTCGCTGCTCCCGTCATCCCCGAGGTTGGGTTGGTCCGCGAGGGAGCCCACGACCGCGAGCGAGCGGAGCCGTGCGCGATCGAGAGGGAGCACCCCCTCGTTCGTGAGCAGCACGATCCCCCTCCGCGCCACCTCGAGGGAGAGCCGCGTGTGCCGAGCGCTCTCCACAACTTCCGGATCGGGCACCGGCGGATCCGAGTCGAGCCGAAAGCAGAGCTTCACGCGCAAGATGCGGCGCACCGCCTCGTCGACCGCGTCGAGCGGAACGCTACCGGACTCCACGGCCCGCAGCAGCGCCGGGCCGTAAAACAGCGGCCGGGGCATCTCGATGTCCAGCCCTGCCAGCACCGACGGCACAGTGCTCCTCGCGCCGAGAAACCAGTCCGATTCCACGAATCCCTGGAATCCCCATTCCGCTTTCAGAATGTCCCGCACCAAGTGCTCGTTTTCCGCGCAGTACTGGCCGTTGACCTTGTTGTACGCGCTCATGACCGAAGCCGCGCCGCCCTCATCGACCGCCATGCGGAAATGTGGCAAGTACACCTCCCGCAAAGTCCGCTCGTCGACCTGCACGTCGACCCGGAAGCGCGTGTTTTCGATGCTATAAGCCGCGAAGTGCTTCGCACTCGCCACCACGTGGCGCTGCGCGCCGCGGATGAAAGCCACACCCAAACTGCCCACGAGGAACGGGTCCTCGCCGTAGGTTTCCTGGCTGCGCCCCCACCGGGGATGGCGGAGTACATTGAGCACCGGCGCCAGGAGCACGCTGCCGCCTTTGGCGCGGACCTCGGCGCCGATGGCCTCCCCGACGCGCTCCTCGAGCGCCGGATCCCACGCAGCGGCGCGGGCGATCGCAACGGGAAACGCCGTGGCGTTGCCCGTCGCCGCGTGGACGCCGCGAGGGCCATCCACCATGCGAAATCCCGGGATGCCGAGCCTCTCGTTGTCTGGCGTGGGCCAGAGTCCGCGCGCGGCCTTGGGGCCAGCGCCGTGCATCTGCTCGATCTTCTCCTCCAGCGTCATCCGAGCCAGGAGATCACCGACGCGCCGTTCCACCTCGTCCAGCGGCTGCTTGCAGAAAGCCGAGGCCTGCAGCTCCGGGCCTGCCCACTCGGGGGAAACGGCTCCGCCGCAAGCTGCCACCGCGAGCGCCACCGCTGCGACCGCGGCTCTCGCGCCAACTGCGCCCGCGCGACGCGCCACCGAATGCGGGAACTCCCCTCCCGCGCGCCACCTCTGTAAAGCCCCCACGGCAGCCATGCGCGACCTCGGATCGGCCGCATCCGTAGCAAACGCCAGCGGCCACATCCAGGACTTCTGGCGCCCCCCCCGTGGCTGAAACGGGGCGGTTTGCGGGGCCGCAGCGTACCCGAGCGGTGGCAAGGGCCGAGCGCCCGCCGCGCGGGAGATTTCACCCGCCCCTAAGGCAAACATCCTCCACGGAGAAATCGTTCCTCCGCACGTCTCCTGCAGGTCCCCTGCGATTCCAGCCCAGCCTCGAAACAAGGTCCTCCCCGCGCTGCGAATGCGTCTCCAAAAAGGGCGGCGGGCACCAGAACTCTTGGGCCGAGATGCCGCGCCTCCGATCCCCCGCCTCCGCTTCCGAAGCCACAAAAAGGGGATCAGGCGTTTTTCTCAACGCTGGTATGGCTCGCAACTCT
>JBBIUR010000100.1:0-12814 GCA_037440145.1 Myxococcales bacterium
CACCGGCTCGCGGCGGAGGCAGTCGCCCGAAAGATCGGGATCGACCGCGTAGAGGCACACGTCCTTCCTGACCAAAAGGGAGAGATCGTGAAGCGCCTGCAGGCACAGGGTCACGTTGTCGCTATGGCCGGAGACGGCATCAACGACGCTCCCGCGCTTGCCCAGGCCGACGTGGGCATCGCCATGGGTACGGGCACCGACGTCGCGATCGAAAGCGCGGCTATAACCCTGGTCAAAGGAGACTTGCCCGGCATCGCACGGGCCCGCAAACTCAGCCAGGTGACGATGAGAAACATTCGCCAAAATCTCTTTTTCGCGTTCGTGTACAACGCGCTCGGTGTGCCCGTCGCAGCGGGCGCCCTGTACCCGTTTACCGGGTTGCTCCTGAACCCCATGATCGCCAGCGCTGCGATGAGTGCGAGCTCTCTGTCCGTGGTCGCAAACGCGCTGCGCCTGCGGAACGTGCCACTTTAAGAGGGAAGAGCAGGCTCGCCGGGGCGGGCGGCGGGCATACAGGGAACCCGAGTGTTTTTGCTTGTAGAAGTGCTCGAGCTGGGATAGCTTGCGCGTATCCGTTTCTTCTTCCTTCGAGATTGTACACGGCGCAGTTCCCAGCACCCGCGCTCGTGCCCGCATCGCGGCTAACAGTGCAATGCGCGGCGGGCCGAACGCAACGTGAACGCGAGGCCCGCTGCGTAGTGGCAAAGTTCTTGCTGCCTCGCATGCTGGGAAGAATGCGCAATGCAAAGGTACAGCCCGAACAGCGAGGATCGCCGGGCAGGGGCAACTCGGGGGAGAGCCGAGGGCTCGGCCCGCAATCCCGGTCAGCGGCACGGCAGCTTTTGAGAACTGCAATGGCCTGCGCCCTGGCGTTGGCTGCGGCAATCGCTCGGCCCAGCGGAGCGCAGGAATACGACCGGCGGAGCTATTATTCGCAGCCGATGGGATACAGCGCGTGGAAGCCGCAGCCGAAATCCATCCACGAGTTCCTCGCGATGATGGAACGGGGACAGCTCAACGCGACCCCAGAGCAATATGCGCAAGCGCTTTACGAGGCGGGATGGATCGAGCGCGCCGAAGTGCCGGTGGCGATCCAGTTTCTCCGCTCACTGAAGGAAGGGGCGGTTGCGGAGACGCGGACATATCGAATGGGCCGGATTTTGCGCTCGTACCGCAGCCGCGAGGGAAGACTCGACAGTCACTACTATCAGGTGGTTCAGGCGGGCGAGAAAGGGTATTTCGAAGCCGGGGGCAGCCTTGTGATCCGCGGCACGTGTCTCAACGTCGTCTATCCGGAGCGGCGGGTTGCGGTCTTGCCTGCGCACGAGGAGAAACCCTCGGAGCCGGTGCCCATCGCCCCTCCATCCCCGGCCGCAGCGCCAGAGCCGCCGCCAACGGATTTTGCCTTCAATCCGCCGCCGGTGTTTCCACCACCGGTGCGGGAAAACCAGGAGCCATTGAGCCGCTTCTTGCCGTGAACCCGAGCAACGAAGGGGCGGAAGGAGAGAGGATCAGGATGGGCAAGACGTGGCGCGTCAGCACACTCTTGTGGGCCGCGGTGCTTTCGGCAGGCGCAGTACACGCGCAAATCCCGCAACTTCCTTTCGAGCCCGGCACGGGCAATCTGCGCGTAGGCCCGGTGCGCGTGCACCCGTTCGTCGGCGTCGGGGAACTCTACGACGACAATGTATTTCTGCAGCCGCGCGCAAAGCGCGACGACTTCATCACCGTGATCACACCTGGAATCGTGCTCCACCTCCCGCTTCGCCAGCACGAGCTGGCGCTGGGTTACCGCGCTGAAGCGCTGCAGTTCGCGCGCATCGAAAACGAAGACACCGTTCGACACACGGGGCGCGTCCAACTGAAAGGCCGGTATCCCGGGGGCCTCTCGTGGTACGTCCAAGACGAGGCGAAACGAACGAACGAGCGCCCCAATACGGAAATCGAGCCGCTAATCGATCGCGACCAAAACGACGGCGGCGCCGGATTCGAGTACGCCTTTGCGGACCGCTGGGCTGTCGGAGCCGATTATCTGAACACGGTATACGACTACCGGAACCAGCAGCCCATCCCCGGCGGCGCGATCCGCGACTTCGGCACCGAACTGGACCGCATGGAGCAGTTGGGGACGGTGGACCTCTTCTACCTCGTCCAGCCGAAAACCGCCCTGCTGGTGGAGTATGGCTACGGGGAGGCGAGTTACTTCGCACAGCGCACGGCGCGCGAGCGCGACAATATCACCCACCTGGCCCGCGCCGGGCTGCGCGGCGACCTAACAGCAAAGATCACCGCGCTCGTGAAGATGGGCTTCCAGCGCAAGGACTTCGACAACCGCGAAAAGCCCGATTTCGACGGCTTCGTCGCGAGCGGCTCGGTGAGATATCAACCCAGAGAGCGCACGCTCGTGACTTTCCTGGTCGACCGCAGCGTGCCCGAGGCCTCCTTTCGCTCCTTGGGTGACGAGTTCTACGTCAGCGAGCTGTTTGTGCTGCGCGCGGATCAGGTCCTGGGTGAAAAGATCCGCGCTTATGCGGAGGGCAGCGTCGCGAACCACGACTACCAGCGATCCATCCGCAACGACGATTTCTACGGAGGGACTGTGGGGTTGCGATACGATATTCAGCCGTACCTCTATGTCGCTGTGCAGTATCTGTTCGAGCGGCGGGATTCGAATCTCGACTTCGATTACACGGACAATCGCATTTTTCTCACCGTGATGGGTCGCCTGTGACGCGCGCCACCGCATATCTAGGGTCCTTTCTGTTCGCCCTGGCGGCTTGCAGCGCCGGCCAGCCAGTGGAGCCCGCAGCCCCCACGCCACCGCCCATCGCGGGCGCGGAGCCCTCGGCATACGTCATCGGACCGGGCGACCGCCTGCAAATCAGCGTTTACGGCGAGCCAGAGCTGTCGAAGGAATACGCCGTCAGCTCAGAGGGAGACGTGTTCCTGCCGCTTGCGGGGCGGGTGCGCGCGGCGGGCCTATCGGTAGCGGCACTCCAGGAAGAGCTTGTCCGCCGCTTTGCTGAGTACTTGGTCCGCCCGCAGGTCAGTGTGGCGGTGCAGCAGTTTCGACAGCGGTTTACGGTCCTAGGGGAGGTACAAAAGCCAGGCTCGTACCCGCTGGAGAAGCGAACCACCGTGCTCGAAGCGATCAGCATTGCGGGCGGCCTCACCCCCAAAGCCGCACCGAACCGCACGCGCGTGATGCGCACGCGGGATGGAGCGGAAACGACCATCGAAGTCCCGGTGGGCGATATCATGAGCGGCCGCGAGCAAAGCCGCGATATACCGGTCGAGCCAGACGACAAGATCGTGGTTCCTGAGAGTTTCTTTTGAGAGAGGCCGGCATGCCTGGAACGTTGGTGAGCTCCCCCCTGCACTTGCGCGATTCCTTGCTCGTCCTCTGGCAGCGGCGCACCGCGGTGCTCTCTTGCATGGCGGCCCTGCTGGGGACGGTGGCGGTGGGCACGTTTTTACAGCAGCCGGTCTACCGCGCCACGGCAAAGGTGCTCATCGATCGCGAGGCGCCGCGGGTCGTTTCGTTCCAGGAGCTCTCCCCGATCGAGGCGACGCAGGACTACTATCAGACACAGTACGAGATCATTCGCAGCCGTCCACTTGCGGAGAAGGTCCTCGCGCGACTCGACTTGGTCGCGCAGCGCCCCGAACTCGCCCGCGCGCGCGATCCGGTGCAGGCGTTTCTGCGCTGGGTCCAAGTGGAGCCAATTCGCAACAGCCGCTTGGTCGGGATCACAGTAGAGGATCGCGATCCCGCGATGAGCGCGGCGATCGCCAACCTCATTGCCGACCTTTATGTCGAGCAGACTGTGGCGACGCGGGCGGACACCGCTCGGCAGGCCCTCGATTGGCTATCGGAGCAACTCGTCGACCTGAAGGCGAAGGCGCAAGACGCCGAGCTGGCCCTGCAGCGATACAAGGAAGAAGCGGGGTTGATTGCGGTCGAGGAAAAGCAGGACATCACGGTGAAAAAGCTCGAGGAGTTCAACTCCGAGTACATCGGGGCGAAGGCCAAGCGGTTGGAGCTGGAATCGCAGCTGCTCGAGTTGCGCCGGGCACTGAGCGATCCGGGCCGGCTCGAGTCGGCACCGGCGATCGTGCGAAACGAACTGGTTCAAAAGCTCCGGGGCGATCGGATCGCGCTGCAAGTACGGCTCTCGGAGCTTCGCCAGACGTACACGGACAGGCACCCCGAGGTTCTCAAGGTCCGCTCGCAGATCGAAAAGATCGAAGGGGAGCTCGGAGCCGAGGTGCAGCGAATCCTCCGGAGCACGGAAACCGAATACAACGCCCTCAAGGCGCGCGAGGAGGCCATGCTGGCCGCAGTGAACCAGTACAAACGCGAGGTACAAGACCTCGCACAAAAACAGATCCAGTACGGGGTCCTGAAGCGCGAGGCAGATACCACGCAGGAGATGTACAACCTGTTGCTCAAGCGCATGAAGGAGACACGCTTGGAAGGCGGCTTGCCGGCGTCCAACGTCCGGGTGGTCGAGCGGGCCGTGCTGCCACGGGCTCCCGCGCGGCCCAACCCGCCTCTGAACTTAGCGCTCGGGCTTCTCGTGAGCGCACTTCTCGGTGTGGGCGTAGCTTTTTTCGCCGAATACATGGACAACACCATCCGATCGCCCGCCGACGTAGAACGCCATCTGGGGCTCCGCGTGGTCGCCGCCGTGCCGCTGATACCCGTGCTCGGTGCAAAGCAAAACTAACGCATGAATTGGGCAGAGCCGATCCCAGATCTGCTGCAGACGGCTTTTGGAAGCCTGGGGGATTCCTCGCCGGTGGCCAACGCGGCGCTGACATCGCTCGCCGCCGCCGCGGCCGCGGCCGCAGCGATACTCGCGGCCGTGGGCGTGCTGCGGCGCAAGTGCCTCGCATGGGAGGCGCTGCACCTCGAGGCACCGGTCGCCGCGCTGCCGGTCCCAATCGCTTCGCCTGCTGGCCTGCGGCCCGCAGCTCCACGGGAGGCCCCGCCATGCATCCTCGTCGATGGAAACCGGTCGCCGGGAGCGGAGGCGTTCCGAACGCTGCGAACGCGTATCCTCCTGCTGGCGCAGGAGCAAACGCTGCGCAGCATTCAAACAACGAGCGCCGGCCCTGGGGAAGGGAAGAGTACCGTAGCGGCGAACTTGGCAATCGCGACCGCGCGCGCTGGCTTCCGGGTTCTCTTGGTCGACGCCGACTGCCACCGGCGCCGGCTTCACGGCATTTTCGGCCTGGCAGGACTGAAGGGCTTCACCGATCTTCTCGCGCATCGCGGACAACCAGTCGAGGAACTCGCCCAAGCGCTGTGCTTGCCCACTCGTTATGCGAACCTGTCGCTGCTGCCGGCGGGCAGCGCACTGGAGAACACGGCCGAGCTGTTCGCCCATTCGCGGCTCGATGAAGCCGTGCAGGCGCTCGCCCGCATGTACGAGCTGGTGATCTACGACTCCCCCCCGGTCCTTTCTGTCGCCGACCCGGCGGTTCTGGCGCCGCACATGGACGGCGTGCTGCTGGTCGTCCGCGCGGGAATGTATCCCCGAGAGGCGGTACAGCAAGCACACGCGGAGCTGGCGGGAGTCCATGCAAGAATGCTGGGCGTCGTCCTCAACGGCATCGAGCCGGGAACCGGGGGCTACTACGGCCACTACCGTTACGCGTACTACGCTTGACGCGGGCGCGGAGGTAGAGCTTGGCGCGCCAGAGAATTGCGGCCTGGAAGAAAAAACGGGATCTCGGATGGGCACTCCTGGTCGGTGGCGTGGTCTTGTCGCCCCTGTTCTCATTCGGAGGCGTCACGCCGGGGGGCTCGATGCTGTTCGAAACCAGCGGCCTGGCACTGGGTACCGCATTTCTGCTCCACACGCTTTGGCAAGGGTGCATGCCACTGCGCGCGCTGCGCCTTGCGCTCCCCCTCGCCGCGCTCGCAGCTCTCGGAGCGGCTCAGCTCGTGCCACTTTCGGAGCCCATCCGCGCTGCCCTCGGCCTGGCGCCGGAAACCCGGCTGCAACTGCCTCTGGTCCGTGGATGGCTTCCCTCGAGCCTGAACCCGGCTTCCACCGCTGACTCCGTCTGGATTCTCGCCGCCGCGTTCGGGCTCTACGCCGCTGCGCTCGGGGCACTGAGAGCAGAAGCAGTGCCGGTAGTGGCCAGTGTTCTCGTCACCGCAGGAGGGCTCGCCGGCGCGGCAAGTCTCTGGGCATTCGTCGATGGAGGCGGCGTACTCGCGCTGCCCGATGCGCGCCTCGCCGGGCCTTTCGTCAACCCCGACCACTTCGGAAGTTGGCTCGCCGCCATGCTTCCACTGGCGGCAGCGGGTGGAATAAACCGCGAGGGCTGGATGGCGCAGCGCTGGTGTCGAGTGGCCTCCGCCGCGTCGCTGCCGTTCATGACGGCAGCGCTCGTGCTGACGCTGTCTCGCGGTGCAGCGCTCGCAGGTGCAGCCGGCCTGGCGTACTTAGGGCTGCGGCTGTCTTGGAGGGCCGAGTCACGCCGCCAGCGCGCAGCGGCTGGACTATTGGCAATCGGCGTTGCCGGCCTAGGCGCTTGGGCTGGCGGTGCCGCGCTCCAATCCCGCTTTGAGAGCGTGCTTCGGGATCCCCTCGCCGATCTGCGGTGGCCCGTTTGGCAAGCGGCCGTCCGCGCGTTTTGGGAGGCGCCGTTCGCGGGTTCGGGGATGGGGTGCTTTCTCGAGGCAGTCCGGCGCTTTGTCCCCGACTCTGTGCCGGGTCGCTTCGCGGTGGACCACGCTCACAACGAGCTGCTGCAGGTCGGTGTCGAAGGGGGAGTTCTCGGCTTGGCAGCCGTCACCGTCGGCGTTGCGCAGTGGTGGGATGCAACGCGGCAGCGCTCTGCACGCGGACCCGCCCGCTTGCTGGCCGCCGGCGCGGAGGGCGGCGTCATCGCGATCCTGGCAGCCAGCGCGGCGGATTTCGCTGTCCGGCTGCCTGCGATTGGAGGGCTGGCGCTCGTGCTCGCCGCGATGGCAGTGGTCCCGCCGGAAGAAGAGCGCCCCTTCCGCCGGGCTTCTCGGGCTAGTGCAGCGGTTGCCGCCCTGGTGTCCGTAACCCTAGCCGCCGCGGGAGCCGCTCACGCCGTGAGCACCTTCCGAGCAGCGAAGCTTGCGGAAAGGGCTTCCGATGCGTCCCGGCCGGCGGATTGGGCCCGTGTTGCCGAGCTCTGGGAAGAAGCAACGGATCTCGATCCCCGAGATGGACGGTACCATTTTCGCCTCGCGCAAACCCTGGCGGCAGCTGCTCAGGAGGCGTGGCCTGGCGGCGCCGATTTGCGCGCAGAGAAACCGCGAGGTCTCGCGGCGCGGGCGCGGCTTTCGCAGGCCCTGTACGCGAGGGCGGCGCACTCGCTGATCGCGGCCGTGCGAGCAGACCGCACGAACCCACGCTACCGGCAGGAACTCGCCTGGGTGCTGGCGAGCCTGACAGCTTTGGAGGAGGTGTTCGCAGCAGCGCCGTTTACACCCGAAGTGCCGCTGCAAGATCCTGCGCTGCTCGCCACGGAACCCTCAGAGGCGAGCTTGGCCCTATACCGCGACGCTACTGCGCTCGAGCCTCGCGACCCAGCCCTCCACGCGTCGCTGGCGCTGTGGGCGCTCGCTCAGTTGCGTGCCGTTTCCGGATCCCGATTGTTCGCGAATCCCGACGCGCTCGCTCCTTTGGAAGAGATGGCCGTGGCGTCGGCGCGCAGGGCCGCGGCGCTCGATCCGCTCCGCGCCCGGGAGCTGATCGGCGCAGCCATCCAACGCGGGGCGCTCTACGAAGACCTGCGAGTTCTGTTACCCGCGGACCCCGCATTCCTGTGGACTCTCGCCGACGCCCTGGAGTCGCTGGGACACACGCACTGGACCGGCCGCGCGCTGGCCGACCTGGCCACAGCGACATCCCCCAGTGCCAGGCCACAATCCCAAGCTGAAGATCTCGCACGCCGGATTGCGCGCCGAGCCGACCGGAGCGGCGCGCTCGACTCGCTCCGAACTCTCGCCAGTATGTTTCCGGAGTCGGCCGAAATTCTACAGGCACTCGCACACGCGGAGCGGAATTCAGGCCAACCCGAGTTGGCGGAGCAGCACCTTCGGAAGGCAATCGATCGCGCGCCTTCGACCCTGCGAGTCCGGCTCCAGCGGCAGATGGGATTGCTGCTGGCGGAAGCAGGCGAACTGGAGCGAGCTGAGGGGGAGTTCGCAGCTCTGCTGCGCGAACGCCCCGCGGACCCGTGGGCGCATTTCGGAATGGGCCTCGTGCACGATCTGCGGGACGAGTGGCTCGACGCGAGCCGGTGGTACCAGCAGGCAGCGGCGTTGTCCGGAGGCGATGATGACCTGTATTACCGCCTCGGACACCGGTATTTTGCTCGCGGCCTGTACAACCAAGCCGCGGAGCTCTGGGAGCGGGGCCTGCGGGCGCTTCCGGAGAGCGCCCAGTTCCACTTGTGGCTCGGGCGGGCGTACGCGAAGGCGTTCCGCCGCGATCGCGCAGTGTTTCACTACCGCGAAGCGCTGCGGATCGATCCCGGCAACCACGCGGCCGCCGCAGAGCTGGCCGCTACAGGGGCTGCAGACTGATGCAACTGCGCGGCCTCTGGCGGGATTGGAGCGCGGTCTACGGAGCTGTGCTCGCGGCCCAGCTCGTTGGGGCCTTCCGCTCGTTTCTGGTCGCAGGCTTTCTGGGCCCGCAGCAGCTTGGCCTGTGGAAGTCGCTGCAACTAATCCTCGCTTACAGCAACTGGTCCGATCTCGGCGCGCGCCGGGGCCTCAACCGCGAACTGCCGTTCTTGCGCAGCCGAGGCCGGCACGGGCAAGCCGAGGCGGCGCGAGGCGCCGCTTGGTTTCTCACCGCGTCACCGACAGCGCTCTTGAGCGCAGCCGTGGCGGGAGCCGCGCTGCTGATCGAGGATCCGTGGTCGCGGCGGGCACTGCTCTCGTTTGTGCCCGTCCTCCTGACCACCCGCGTCCTCTTCTACCTGATCGATCTCGCCAACGCCGAGCAGGCATTCAGCGTTCGCTCGCGCGCCACGCTCGCGCTGGCGGTGCTCGACGCCGTGTGCGCACCGCTGGGGGCGTGGGCGGGTGGGGTGCTGCTTTTTTTGTGGGCCCTCTCGGCCGCGAACCTCGCGGCCATCGCCTACCTGGGGCGGACCCTGCGGTGCTCGTGGAAGATTTCGTGGCAGCGATCCTCCGTGGCCGAGCTCGTCGGCGTCGGTTTCCCGATCGCGGTATCCAGCTTTCTTCTCGAAGCCATGAACTCGGTGGACCGATTTGCGGTCCTCGTCTTTTTGGGCACAAAGGCGGTCGGCTACTACGCGCTTGCGCTTCTCGTCTTCGAGCTGCTGTTCGCGTTTCCCGCGCTTCTGGGCCAAGTTCTACTGCCCCATGCGGCTGCTCACTTGGCCCGCGAGCTGCGCCGCGACGCTCTCTACGCACACCTGCGGCGCATTCAACTCCTCGTCGGCTGCGTCTTGCCCCTGGTCCTGGGGACCGGATGGCTGGTGCTGCCCTGGGCGACGGCGCTGCTGTTGCCGGCGTACGCAGCCGGGGTAGGTGCTGCCCGTACCTTGCTCTGGGCTACGGCGTTCCTCGCCACCTCGACCACTGCGGGAGCCGTCTTGATCGCGCTGGGGCGAACCGGCCTGTTGATTCGCATTTACGCCGCGGCACTGGCGATCGCCGCCGCCCTTTGCTGTGCGTCGCTTGCAGCAGGCCTCGGAATCACGGCCGTCGCGGCTTCCATGGTACTGGCACACGCGGTCTCCGGTTTCCTGGCTCTGCAGGCAGCGAGCCTCGCCTGCGGGAGATCCTTGCGGCAGGCGCGAACGGACTTTGCATTGGCCCACTTGCCCATTGCAACGGTTGCCGCAGCGCTGCTGGGAATGGAACAGCTCCGCGGAGGCGGCGCGAGTGCAGCGGTTGTCGGTTCCGCAGCCATTGCGGCGGGGGTGGCTGTCGCGGTGGCCATCGCCTGCGCCGCTCGGAGCGCTCTCCCGAATATCGAGCCAACTCAAGACAGCGCGGGGGCAAAGGCATGAAATCCGGAAGCATCCGCGATCCCCTGGTCAGCGTCGTCATGCCGGCCCGGAATGCGGCGGCTACGGTCGAGAAAGCCGCCGCCAGCATCCTGAACCAGACGTACCGAAATCTCGAGCTGATCGTCGTGGACGACGCGTCGACGGACGAAACGGCGGAAGTCCTGGCCCGCATGCGCGATCCGCGACTGCGCATCTTGCGGCTGGCGCAGCGCGCCGGCGGGGCAGGAGCGAGAAACACCGGGATTCGAGCTGCTGCGGGAGAACTGATTGCCGCGATGGACGCTGATGATGTATCGCATCCGCGCCGGCTCGAGCGCCAGGTCGAGTTCCTGTGCCAGCGGCCGGAGGTGGGAATCGTCTTCTGCGCGTTCGACTGCGTGGACGAAACAGGTCGAGTGTTGGATCGCGTGTACCCACCGGCGGAGGATGCGCAGATCCGCGCCCTCCTGATTCGCCAGAACCCGTTTGCGCACAGCACGCTGCTCGCACGCCGCGCCGCGCTCGAATCGGTCGGGCTGTACGCAGAGCACTGCCGCAATGCACAGGACTACGACCTGTACTTTCGCATCGCGCAACGCTGGACACTCGCGTGCGTTTCCGAGGTATTGCATCGGGTGCTCGTACATCCGGGGTCCGAGACGCAGCGCAAGGAGAACCGAGTCTGTTATTACGACTTGCGCGCGCGCTGGGGAGCCCTGCGCCGGGGCCAATACCCCCCGTGGTGCATCGTGTTTCTCGGGCGCACGTTTGTGTCGCTGCTCGTGCCCGTGCCCTTGAAACGCTTGCTTCGCGCCACGCGCGGCTACCGCTACCGCTATTTTCGGCGGGAGCTGTTGCGAGCGCTGGAGCCCCGGGAAGCGGGCAGCACCGCGCAACCCCGCGAGGAGCCAGCGAGCTGGCCGCTCGGCGTTTCCGTCCGCCCGGGCGCAAGGCTACTGTGGGTTGGACGGTCCGTTCCAGTCGGCCTTCCCCCTACCGCAGCCCCCAAGCTCTTGGTCACCGACGCGAGCCAGGGGGCGGAAAAGTCAGGGGGAGCGGCGGTACGACTGGACCAGACCGCCCTGCCGTTTCGGGAGGCGACGTTCGATCTCGTATCTGCCGATCTGGATGCGACGGCGAGGGACGAGGCGCGCGCGCTGGTCGGATTACGGGAATTCCGGAGGGTATTGAACTCCGGAGGTCTGCTCTATCTTCGGATCGGGGACCATGGCGCCGCCCCGATCGTGCCGGGGGGGTCGGTGAGCCGGTTCGTGCGCTCTTCGCTTGCCATCCGGCGCAGGGTCTCGCGACTCCGCGCGCTGCTGAGCGCCTCGGGCTTCGCTGTCGAAGCGTCTTACGCCGCTTTCCCTTCCGCAACGGCGCCTCGATATCTCCTGGAAGCGCGGGACTGGCAGTCGATGCGCTACCTCTTCTTCCACCTGCCGGTTGCCCTGGAGCAGCACTTCGCTCCCACGGGTCTCTTGCACCTCGCGCTCGCGGTCGCGGCGCGGCTATTCGACCGGCGCGCTGCCGTCTGCGCGCCAGGTTTCGCACTCCTCGCGGTACGCCAGTGATTGCTGAACTGGTCCAATATCTGTGCGACAGCGGTGTGGGCTTGCTGGACGGAGCGGGGGCAGCGCGCATCCGGGTCCTGCAGAGCACCGCTGGCGCATCTTTCGGCTCGCGGGCGAAGTTCTTCGTGTTCTGCGGGAGCGAATTCCACCCGCGGCTGGTGTGCCACGTTTCGCGCTCCGAGGAAGAAGAGCAAGCGCTGCGGCGTGAGTGGCTGATTCGCCAGCAAATTCGGGAGCGGCTGCCCGCCGCGCTGCGGGAAACCGTACCTCCGCTCATGACGCTGGCGCGCCTGGGTGAGGCGCCCGTGCTGATCGAGCAAGGCATGCCGGGGAGTTCGATGGCACGGCTGGTTTTCGGCCACGGCGGCGTCCTGACCGTCACTAGGGTCAAAAGAGCATTCGAGCGCGCTGCCGACTGGCTCCAGGCCTTCCAGGACGCCACGGCACAGGGAGGCAGGTCGTGGAGCCGGGACGAAGAGGAAGAGTTGCTGGCCCGCGCATTTGCCCGCATCGCCCGCGTGTTGCCACGTCCCACCTGGCGCCATTTGCTGCATGGTACCCGGGAGAAGCTGGTTCCTTTGCGCGGCCTCGAGGTGGGCCGCACAGCGCAGCACGGAGATTTCTGGCCGGGCAACGTTCTCGTGCACGGCCGGATGCTCCGCGTCGTCGACTGGGAGAGTGCCCGGTTCGAGGGCGTCGCCCTGGTCGACCCGATGCTCTTCGCCCGGGCCGTGCAAGGCGCGCCCCTACCAGGAGTCCGCCGCTTGAGCCGCCGGTTTCTAGATCGCCACCTGCCGGCGGATGCGCAGGACGCAGCCGTCTTGGAGGGGATTTACTTTCTCGCGCTATTAGTTCGCTGCGAGCTCGCGCCAGCTGCGGCCATACCGAGGGAGGCTCAGGCGCTCGTCACTGCTCTGTCCTCGCCGCAGACGTACGGGTGGCTCTATGGGTGATCGAGCGGTCCGTCTATCCCCTCAGCGTTGGCTCGGGGCGCCAGCGGCCGCAGCCCTGATCGGGGCCGCTGCGGGAGTGGCGATCGTATTCGGAAGCAGCACAGGACACGCTTTCGAGTCGAGCCTGGCGTGCCTGATCCTCGCAGCCGCGGTGGCTGCCTGCTGCGACCAGCGCGCCGCACTCGTGCTCTTCGGGGGTTCTTTTTTTGCCGTAGCCAACCCGGCGCTGCGGCTACAGGTGGGGCCGCTGATGGTGCCTGCGCCAGC
>JBBIUR010000101.1:0-12709 GCA_037440145.1 Myxococcales bacterium
GGCAAACGTCGACATGCAGCTATGCTGGCGCGCGGGGCACGGCGCAGTCAACTGCACCCCGCGGGAACGGTTCCCCTCCGGCAGGCCGAGCAGAACCAATCGCGGGCCGGCCGGCCGCAAGTCCCAGCGCATCCCCAGTCGGAGGCCCCGCAAGCGCCGAGAGCCTGCCCTCGCCCGCAAAGAAGGAGCTGCTCGTGCGGGGCGGGTTGAACCGCATCGGGCACAGGGAACGGCGCCTCGAAGAAGAGGCCGAGCCTTGCCCCCAGTAGGCAAAGGAAGCCGGCAGGCGCGCGCCAAAGGGGTTGCACCGCGGTTTCGGTCTGCCAGGCTCTAGCCGGATGGGCGCTCATGGCACCGAAGCAGCGGAGATATCGCTACGTCGATTTCGCCGCGGCCGCACAGCCCGGCTTTCGCAACCACATCGTCTCCGTGGACGAGGTCCCCGAGCTCGTGGCGCGCTACGGCGCCTGCGAATGCTATGCGACCTTGTTTCACTTCTCGGACGAGATCTTTCTCTACCTCGCAGAAAACCGGGTGAATGGCCGGCCTTCCATTGGAGGCTATAGCGGGCGCGTGTGGGCAGCTTTCCTCGCGCTGGACATCGACGCGCACCCGCCGGAGACGACTCTCGCCGAAGCTCTGGGCATCGCCCGCGCAGCATACACGGCCCTGTGCAGCCGCTGGCATGCCCCGGAGGCAGCCGTTCACGTGTATTTCCGCAGCGCGAAGGGGTTTCACCTCCTCCTCGACGTGTGGGTTTTCGGCCGCGTGGCACCCTCGCGCAACCTGCCCCGTGTCTTCTCGCGGCTGCGGCTCGCGCTGCTGCGCGAGTTGCCCGAGGGTGCCCGCCGGTTCCTGGACCTCGCGGTCGGCGACGGCCTGCGATTGCTCCACCTCCCAATACTCGACACCAGCGCAGGGGGCTTTTCAAGGTGCCGCTCTGCCCCGACGAGTTATTCGGCTGCGACCCGGTTTCGGTCCGCACCCTGGCCGCTGCACCAAGGCCGCTGCTGCGCACGCAAGCCGCCGGCCTCCTGCCGCTCGGCGACGTCAGGCCGGCGCCGCTGCTCGTCGAGCGCTTTCGAAAAGCGCGCCGCGCCCTGCAGCGATCGCGGGGCCCGCACCCGTATCGCTTTGCCCACCCGGACGGCGACCCCACCGCCTCCCTCTGGCCGGCGCGGCTGGCGCTCTGGCAGTCGCACATCGAGCCAGGCAACCGCAACAACGTGGCGATCCGCCTCGCGTGTGCGTTTCGGCTACGCGGGCTGAGCGAAGCGTCCACGCTCCAGCTCCTGCTGCAGCGGAACGAAGAGCGGAGAATTCGCCTTCCGGAGACCGAGCTGCGGCGCGTGGTGCGCTCCGCCTTCGCGCGGCCCTTCCCTTACACGTACGGCTGCCGCGACGAGCTCATCCGCCAGTACTGCCCCTACGGCGACCAGCTCGCGGAGTGCGCGGAGTACCGGAGCCAGAACCCGCGGACGGCGGCGTGAGACCGTGGGCTACGGCGCTTGCGGCTCTTGCCGGGGCCGCGAGGGCCGGCTTATAGGAGGGATATGCGCAGCTACCGAAAGGTCATGCCCCTGCGCGTGAAGGCGCGCATGGGCTTCGTGAACATCACGCCGCAGGTCGAGGCGGCCGTCCGCGAAAGCGGCGTCCGCGAGGGCCTGTGCCTCGTCAACTCGATGCACATCACGTCCAGCGTGTTCATCAACGACGACGAAAAGGGCCTTCACGAAGACTACGCGCGGTGGCTCGAGCAGCTCGCACCCTATGACCCGAGCCCCGAGCGGTACCATCACAACCGCACCGGCGAGGACAACGGCGACGCGCACCACAAGCGCCAGATCATGGGGCGCGAAGTGGTGGTCGCCATCACCGATGGCAAACTCGATTTCGGTCCCTGGGAACAGATCTTTTACGGCGAGTTCGACGGAAACCGCACCAAGCGCGTTCTGATCAAGATCATCGGAGAATGAGCGGCAGCAGCCGCGCCGAGGCTTTGCGCGGGCGCTCATCGCAGGAGGCAAGGGTTGGCACGCAAGCGGCGCGGACTTTTCGCCAGAGCGCCGATCGCGCCAGCACGCGCCGCCGCTATGGTCTCCTCGGCCCTGTGGGCCGGCGTTCCTGTGGTTCGACGCCCGGGAGGTGAGTTCCGGCTTTTGCGCTGCCGAAGGCGGACGCCCGCAGCCATGCGACCCCAGGCGAGCGAGGGTGCGGTTTGCGCCCGGGCGCTTGGGCCCTTGGGCAGAGAGTCCGCTCCTGTGCCGTGTCCCCGCCGAGCCTCGGGCTATTGAAAACCAAAGCCGCGGGTTGCTAGAGGAGCTAGAGGATTCGAGCAACTGCGCGATCCTCGGAGCTGCGGAGACCCCCGATGGCTTATTACGAGCGCCTGAGCGCGGTGGACGCCGCCTTTCTCGGCATCGAAGACTCTTGCGCTCCCATGCACGTCGGGAGCGTCATGCTGTTCGACGCTGCGCCCTTGCAGCTCCCGGACGGAATCCTGGACATCGAGCGCATTCGCCTCGCCGTGCTTTCGCGGCTCCACCTCGTGCCGAGGTTCCGGCAACGGCTGCAATTCGTGCCCTACGACCGGAGCTGGATCTGGGTCGACGACCACCGGTTCCGGCTCGCCTACCACGTGCGCCACTCGGCACTTCCTCGCCCGGGAGACGAGCGCCAGCTCAAGCGGCTCGTGGGCCGCATCATGTCGCAGCCTCTCGACCGCGGCCGGCCGCTCTGGGAGTTGTGGTTCGTGGAAGGCGTGGCCGGAAATCAGGTCGCGCTGATCAGCAAGACCCATCACTGCATGGTGGACGGCATTTCGGGCGCAGACCTGATGTCCGTAATGTTGCAGCCCCGCCCCGCCTCGGATCCCGGAGAGCCCGTGCCGTGGGTGCCGCGATCGCGTCCGAGCCGCGCCGAGCTGCTGGCGGCCGCAATCGGTCGGCGCCTCGCACTGCCGCTACAAGCGGGTGCGGCTGCCATCGAAGTGCTCCGAAACCCGCGCACCGCAACCGCCAAAGCGCTGCAGGCCGCCAGGGCCGTCGGCCAGGCTCTGGCACCGGCACTGCGGCCGGCCTCCCGCACACCCAGCAACGTCGACATCGGGCCCCATCGCAGGTTCGACTGGACCCGCATGGCCGTCGCGGACTTCAAAGCGGTCAAAAACGCCCTGGGAGGCACGGTAAACGACGTCGTCCTCGCGACCGTCAGCGGTGCACTGCGGCGATTCTTCGCCAAGCGCGGCCAGGACCCCAACTGCTTGCAGGTCAAAGCCCTAGTGCCGGTTAGCGTGCGCAAGCCCGACGAGCGCGGCACGCTCGGCAATCGCGTCACGGAGATGATCGCACCCCTGCCCGTCCATCTGCCCGATCCCGTGGCCAGGCTTGAGGCTGTGCGCGCCACTATGAGCAATCTCAAAGAGTCCAAAATGGCCCTGGGAGGAGAAGTGCTGACGGCGATCGCGGAGTGGGCAGTGCCGAACCTGCTCGTCCAAGCCGTGCGGCTCGCCGAGCGCGCGCGCCCGTACAACCTAATCGTCACCAACGTGCCTGGCCCCCAAATCCCGCTTTATTTTCTCGGTTCCGAAATGCGGACCGCCTATCCGGTTGTCCCCTTGTTCCACGACCTGGGGCTGGTGGTGGGGATTTTCAGCTACAATGGCGGCATGTTCTGGGGCTTCAACGCTGATTGGGAACACATCCCCGATCTTCACGACTTCGTCGAGTTCATCGACCAATCTTTCCAGGAGCTGCGAGAGGCGGCCCGAAAAGCGGCAGCAGGCGTTGCACCCCGAACCGCCGCTCCCCGCCGCAACCGGCGAGGGGCAGCCGCCGCCCACCGGGCGCGCCCGTGACCGGCAGGCCCGGGCGGTGTCGGAAACCACAGTGTTCGCGGTCCGAGGCCTCGACCACTTCGTCCTGCGCGTCCGGGACTTGGAGACAAGCCTTCGGTTTTACTGCGAGGCGCTGGGTCTCCCGGTGGAGTCTCTGGAGGAGTACCGCGCCGGTGCGCGTCCCTTCGTGTCGGTGCGCGTGGGCGACCAGCTGATCGACCTCGTCCCCGATCCGAATTACGATCCCGAGGCAGGGGCGAAGGAAAGGGGGTTCCTGCACTTTTGCCTCCTCGTCCAAGGAGGCCTCGCGGACGTCATCGCGGCTCTGAAAGCGCGGGGCGTCGATGTGATCGAAGAGCGACCCGGGCAGCGACTCGGCGCCCGCGGTCTCGGGCCCTCTGTGTACGTACGGGATCCAGATGGCTACGTGGTCGAGCTCAAGGAGGCCTGAGCTCCAGCGGGCCGCGAGGCCGCGCGCGGCTACGCGGGAGCGGAACGCACGCGTCGGTGCACCGCCTCGACCTTCCGCCTGGTGTCTTCTCGCCCTACTGGCGGTTGCGGCACCGCAGCCTCCCCGTCTGCGGGCAGCGGAAACCACCGCCGTCGACTGGGCAGCCGTCGGCCAAGAAGCAGCAGCATTTCTTGCCGAATACATCCGGATCGACACCACCAATCCCCCGGGCAATGAAGTAGCTGCGGCGGAGTTTTTGGCGGCGCGCTTCCGCGCCGAAGGCGTGGAGGCGCGCGTATTCCAGTCCGAGGAAGGACGCGGGGCCGTGCTCGCGCGGCTGCGAGGTACCGGCAGTGCCAGGCCCATCGTCCTCCTGAACCACCTGGACGTCGTGCCCGCCGAGGCGGGGGAGTGGACGCATGGGCCCTTCGCAGGCGATGTCGCCGACGGCTACGTCTACGGGCGCGGCGCTCTCGACATGAAGGGCCCGGCAATCGTCCAGGCAATGGCCCTCATCCTGCTGCACCGCACCGGAGCCGCACTCGCGCGCGATGTGTTCTTCCTGGGCACGCCGGACGAAGAGACCGGCGGTCGCCGCGGAGCCGGGTGGTTCGCGGGCCAACACCTCGCTGAGCTCGGGCAGCCAGAGTTCGTGCTGAACGAGGGCGGCTTCATACGACAGTACGCCGACGGATCGCGGGCGTGGGAAGTCGCCGTGGCAGAAAAGACGCCGCTGTGGGTGCGGCTGACCGCCAGCGGTGAGGGCGGACACGGATCCGTGCCACGCGGGGAGGGCGCGCTGAACCGATTGATCCGGGCCCTGGAACGCATCCGCACCTTCGATACCGGCATCCGGGTCGTCCCCGAGGTGGCGAAGTACTATCGGGCCCGGGCTGCTCTGGAAACCGGCGAGAGGCGACGGCGGTTTGCGGACTTGCGCGGCGCGCTGGCCGATCCGGCGTTTCGCAAGGCCTTTCTAGCGAGCCCGCGCGACGCAGCCCTCGTGCGCAACACGATCTCGCCCACGGTACTGCGCGGCAGCTCGAAAACCAACGTGATCCCGAGCACGGCCATCGCAGAGCTGGACTGCCGCCTTCTGCCGGGTCAGGACGCAGACGCGTTTCTCGCCGCACTGAAGAGGCGGGTGGGCGACGAACATGTGCGATTCGAAGTGCTGCTGCGCTTTCCGCCCTCGTCTTCGCCTCCCGAGACGGAACTCTACCGCGCCATCGAAGCGGCCGCGGCGTCCGAGGGCGCGCGCGTGGTGCCGAGCGTCCTGACTGGCTTCACGGACAGCCATTGGTTTCGGGAGCGCGGCATGGTTGCTTACGGGTTCGTTCCGATCGTGCTGACCGAGGCGGAGGAGCAGCGAGTCCACGGCGCCGACGAGCGCTTGTCGGTGCAGAACCTGCGGGAGGGGACGCGGCGCCTGGTCGCGATCCTGCACCGGCTGGGCCGCTCGTGAGGGGGCGCGGACATCCGATGGAACCGCGAAGCACGGCGTCCGACCCGCCCGAGCAACAGAAATCTCGGCACGCACCGCTGCTCCCGGCAGAAGGCGTGCTCGCTCACCTCGCGCCGGGCGGCGCTGTTGCGAGTGCCCTGCAGCGCTTCGAAGAGCGCGCCCCGCAACTCGCGATGCTCGAGGCTGTCACCCGGGCGTTCAACGACGCGGAGGTCCTGGCCGTGGAGGCGGGCACTGGTACCGGCAAATCCCTCGCGTACCTTTTGCCAGCGGTGTTGTGGAGCCAGCGAAGCGGCGAACGCGTCGTCGTCTCGACGTACACGATCCACTTGCAGCAGCAATTAGCCGCGAGGGACATCCCCCTGCTTACCGAGGCCGCAGGGCTCAAGTGTGCCGTCGCACTCGTCAAGGGACGGGGCAACTACCTCTGCCTGCGAAAAGCAGCGCAGGTGGAGACCCAAGGGGCGATGCTTCTGGACGACGACGTGCGCGCACAGCTCGACGCCATTTTGAACTGGGCGAAGACGACGCGCGAAGGCAGCCTTCACGAGCTCGCTGTCCCTCCGCCGGCGTCCGCCTGGCAAGAGGTAGCCTCGGAAGCGGACAACTGCCTGCGAGCGCGGTGCCCCTTTTACGCGCAGTGCTATTTCTACGCGGCGCGGCGAAAGGCCGCAGAGGCTGGCCTGCTGATCGTCAACCACCATCTCCTGCTCGCCGACCTCGCGCTGCGCGAACAAGCGGCAGACTCCGTGCACAGCGCGGTGCTGCCTCCGTGCCACCGCGTCGTGATCGACGAGGCGCACCACCTCGAGGATGTCGCCACAGCGCATTTTGGGTACCGCTTGAGCCGGCGCGCTGCAGAGAACGCTTTGGGAAGGCTGCAGCGGTCGGGCGACGAGCGGCGGGGAATCCTGCCCGCTCTCTTGTACGCCCTGCGCGCAGCCGCCGCGGATGCCCCGAAGGCCGCGCGCTGGATCGAAGAACGCCTGCTGGCAGAGCGCCATAGCCTGGCCCGGGAACTGCGCGCTGGCTTTGAGGCGGTGACGGCTGCCTTGGACGGTTTGCCGATCGACGACGGAGGGCCAGAGAAAAAGGTGCGCGTGACCGCTTCCGTGCGCGGCACCCGATACTGGCGCGAGCTGAGCCGAGAGCTATCCGCGCTTGCCCTGCGCCTCTCGGGTTACGGCGACAATCTCGCTCACGCGCTCGCGTGCATCGAGCCCCTGGCGGAGGAAGGGGAAAAGGAGATCCTCTTTTTGAGTGCCGAACTGGCGGCGGTGCGCACACGGCTGGAGGCGTTCGCCGCCGGCCTGATCGAATTCTTGGAGGGCGGCGCCGGGCTGTGCTGCTGGCTTGCTGCCGAAGGGCCCTCTGGCGGCGGGGAGGTCGCGCTGCATGCCGCGCCGATTGACGTCGGCGGGCACTTGCGCCGGGTGCTGTTCGACCGGTATCCGACCGTGGTCCTCACGTCGGCTACCCTCGCGGTCGACGGCCAGATGGACTACTTCCAACGGCGCTGCGGGTTGCTCGACCTCGCCGTGCCGGAGCGCTCACGGGCACTCGTACTGCCATCGCCGTTCGACTTTCCGCGACAGGCGCTGTTTGCAGTCCCGGACGATCTCCCCGATCCGACCGACTGCGGGTTCGAACCCGCCGCACACGAATTCCTGGTGCAACTGCTGCACGCCACCGCCGGCGGCGCGTTTGTGCTTTTTACGTCGTATGCCGCACTCGAGAGCGCCTGGACGGCGCTCCGAGATCCCTTGGAGGCCGCTGGTCTCCGGCCCCTTCGGCAGGGCGCGGCGAGCCGGCATGTGCTGCTGCAAGAATTCCGGGGGCAAGCGTGGAGCGTGCTTTTCGCCACGGACAGCTTCTGGGAAGGGGTCGACGTCCCCGGGCCGGCGCTCCGCTTGGTGGTCATTGCGCGACTTCCGTTCGCTGTGCCGACGGAACCTGTCCAGCAAGCCAGACTCGAAGCCATTGCGGCTCGCGGCGGGTCGCCGTTTGCCGAGTATGCGGTACCGCAGGCGGCGCTAAAGCTAAAGCAGGGATTCGGGCGGCTCATCCGCAGCCGCACGGACCGGGGCGCGGTGGTTTTGCTCGACGGGCGGCTCGCCCGCAAGCCTTACGGCCACCGGTTCCTCGCTTCGCTGCCGCCCGCCCGTTGCTTGCTCGCGAACCGCGAGACTGTGCTTGCGGAGGTCCGGCGGTTTTTCGCTGCCGCGGGCAGCAGCGAGGTGACCGCTGCGGAGGAGGCGTCTTGACTTGGTGAAGACTTTCGGTGCAAAAGTGCGTGGCTCGCCTGCGGCCGCCATCTGGCCGCCACGGGGGACCGTGACCCCACGTTCCCGAGCAGACACCGGAGGAGGATCTATACAATGGCGCGATTGTTAGAAGGCAAAGTGGCGATCGTCACCGGGTCGGGGCGCGGAATCGGCCGCGAAGAAGCCCTGCTGATGGCAAAGCACGGCGCGAAGGTTGTCGTCAACGACCTCGGCGCGCACTTCGACGGGACCGGTGCGCCGAACCCCACACCGGCGCAGGAAGTTGTCGCGGAAATCAAAAAAATGGGTGGCGAAGCGATCGCCAACGGTGACAGCGTGAGCGATTTCAAGGCCGCCAAGCGGATCATCCAGTGCGCTTTGGATACTTTCGGCAAGCTCAACATCGTGGTGAACAACGCGGGCATCCTGCGCGATCGGATGATCTTCAATATGAGCGAAGAAGACTGGGACGCGGTGATCGCCGTGCATTTGAAAGGGACGTTCAACATGTGCCCGCACGCCTGCGAGTACTGGCGGGACGAGCACAAGAAGGGCAACGTGTTGAATGGCCGCATTATCAACACGACCTCCGACGCCGGCTTGCTGGGAAACATCGGGCAGACGAATTACGGCGCAGCGAAGGCCGCCGTGGCGATCATGGCAGTGATCATCGACAAGGAAATGGCCAAGTACGGGGTTACCGCCAACGCCATCGCACCGCTTGCGCGAACGCGGCTGACGGTCGACGCCACCCCGGCGACCGCTGCCTTCATGGGGAGGCCGGTGGCGGAGGGTGAGTTCGACGTCTTCAGCCCGGCCAACGTCGCGCCGCTGGTCACGTGGCTTGCGAGTGACGACGCCAAAGACGTGCACGGCCAGGTCTTCCGCGTCGGCGGCGGCACCGTGTGGACGATGAAGGGCTGGCACTCGGTGGGCAAGGTATCGCAGCGCGCCACCTGGGAGCCCGAAAAGCTCGGTGAGGCCCTGAAGGCCGAGCTGGCAAAAGGGCTGACCGCACCGGAAAACATGGCCGAAACCTTGGCTGCAGTGATGTCTGGCTAGCGCGCCGGCGCGCGGCAAGCCCGCGCTGCGCTCGCGACTAGGGCGGAGGTCGGTACCGGTGTGCCCTGCGGGCGAGCGGCTGCCCGCGAGACGGCGAACGATCGCGTGCCCGTCTACCGGAACATTCTCTTCGTCTGCCACGCCAACACCTCGCGCAGTGTCATTGCCGAGGCGCTCCTCAAGCGAATGATCGACGAGCGCTTGCCGGGAGAGCAGCTGGTCGTGCGGTCGGGGGGCATTGCGGCGTATGCCCGCGACGGCGCGCTCGTCTCCATGGACACTCGCTTGGTGTTGCGCGAGTCGGGAATCGACCTGCCAGCCGGCGCGGCGGCAACGGATCTCAAGCGCAACCGCCATTTGATCGAAGAAGCAGACCTCATCTTGACGATGACCCGGGAGCAGGCAGAGCTGGTGCGGCGCATTTTTCCGGAGGCACAGGAGAAAGAGATTTACGCGCTCAAAGAGTTCGCAGGGGAAGCGGGAGATATCGAGGATCCGGCGGGCCGCGGGGAGGAATTCTACGCGCGCTGCCGCGACGAGATCCAGCGCTGCCTGCAGCGCGCGCTGGAAAAACTGGCACCGGAAACCCCGCCGCGCTGAACGGCGCGCTGCAGCCGCAGCTCAACCTGCTGGCCGGTGGAACTCGCTTTCGAAGCCGAGAACGTCCCGCGCCACCTCGGCGGCGCGTGCCGCGTGGGCAGCGGGGACAAATACGTAAAACCGCCATAGCTGCGCGTAGCGCGCCTCGAGCGCCTCGATCTCAGAGTACGCAGCCGTTCCCGGCTCGTTCAGCCGCCGCACGCCACCGGGATAGCGAACCAGCGCGGCCGCCTCTTTCATGACCGTGAGCGCCGGGCAATAGAGGATCACGTTCGCGGCAGAGCAACCCAGTGCGCGCGCGATCTCCGCTTCGGTGCGCCCCCGCTCCCGCCCGTCGGCGTGGAAGCGATCGACGAGCTTTCGGCGCTGCTCCGGCGGCACCGTCCGAGCGGAGATCACGAAGCCGCGCTTGAAAAGCCGGCGCGCCTCCAACGCGTCCACCAGGTGGAGTACCGCCGGGTCCGGGCAGGCGGCGGTGGGCACCCCGCGCAGTCGCGCGAACAGGCCTGCGTCGGTCAGCCCCATCAGCTCCCCTTCCGCAAGCGCCCCATGCGCTTGCGCGAGCTCCACCGCCTTGGAGATCATCGCGCCCGCCGCCACCTTCGTGTGGTGATAGTAGACGCGCTCGCTCAGGAAATACCGCATGCGGAGCAACTGGACGGTCTCCGAGCACGCATCCGGTCGCTCCATGCCGTGCTCGGTCATGTTGATGACGAGCTGTCCGTCGTCGACGGAGAAGTACGTGAACACGCGGTCGTCGTACACCTGCGCCACGCCCGCGTAATGCGAATCCCGTCGGAGATAATCCAGCAGATCCGCGTCGATCGTGCTCGAGATGACCTGCCGCGCCCATGCCGGTACCGGTTCCGGCTCGACACCGAGCAGCCCGCCGACGGCGCGCCGGCAGCCGAGCTTTTCCAGCCGTTCGCCCAAGGCCCCGGCAAACAACGCAGCCATCCGCGCTCCCTTGTCGTGGCGCGGGAACAAGCAACGCTCGTCTTCCAACGTGTGGCCGAACGGCGCGTGGGTCACATCGTGCAAAAGAGCCGCGGCCCCGATCAGCTCTTCTAGGTCTGGAGCAACTGCGAAACCAGTCGCCCGCAGGCTCGACACGATTCGGTGGGCGAGATGGCAAGCCCCCAGGGAGTGCTCAAAGCGCGTGTGGGTGCACCCCGGGTAGACGAGGTATGCAGCCCCGAGTTGCTTGATGCCGCGCAACCGCTGCACCTCCGGAAAGTCGAGAACCTCCCTTTCCAGCGCGCCGAGCGCGATGTCGCCGTGAACCGAATCCCGGATCACCATGGACCAGCGAGAAAAACAGCGCGCGGGCGATGCAGGCGCGCTCTTCCGAAACCGTCAGCCCTGTTGGCGCGGCGCGATGATCGGATGCCGAGTCGAATACCGGCTTTCGGAAAGGACGACCTGGCGCCCGATGCGCAGCCGCTTGTTCACCAAGAGCGGCGCCAAGAGGTTTGCCGTGGTGCGCAAGGGGTTGTCCAGCGGGACGGTGAGGATCACGTACAGCGCCGCTTCCTCGGGCGCCTCGATGCCCAACACCGGGTATTCCGCCGACACGTCCGCCTCGTAGTCCGCGAAGAGCATGTGCGGGTCGGCGATTGCAAGCCCAATTTCGGGGTCGTCCACGGAGACCATCCCGCGGAACGGGCTGTTCGGAACCGAAGGTTCGAAAAGCGCGAATCGCCGCAAATGGGGCAGGCCGATCAACCCTTCGGGGAACTCAAGGACGCTCTCTTCTGCGACGGTGAGGCTGCCGAAGCGGGTCGAGTGGATCGACAGCTCAGGCATCACTTCTTTTTGCGCAGTTCCGTCCACACCCCCGCAACCCCTTCCAGGCCATCGCGCGCCCCGAGCTGAGCCCGCTCGTTCTCCTCGCTGACTTGTTGGTAGAGCTCTTCCCGAAGCACCCGGACCTCGGCCGGCGCCTCGATCCCCAGCCGAATCTGGTTGCCCCGAACCTCCACCACCTGGATGCGAATAGAACCACCGATCCGGATTGACTGACCGAGCTTTCGCGTAAGTACCAGCATCGTGCCACCTACTGGCCGCCAGCGCCGGCCCACGCCCGGACCCGATACGCGCGGCCTGCAAGGACCCGGGCCTCTTCTAATGGAAACCCGGATCGATCATCAGCTCGCTTCATCGCTCGCGACTTCTTGGATACCGGCAAAGCGTAGCGCAAGCTCTACCGGGAACACCCCGCGCCAGAACGCTCTCAACCCCGGCGACCCATCCATCCCCACGCTCGCTCCCTCGCTTCCGCTACACGGGTCTGTTACCACGCGCGCCGCGGAAAATAAAGCACAAGTGCACTTTCCGCCGAGCCGCCACCCGCCAAAACGGCTCTCCGGAGCGCGGAGGCGATTTGCAATGGCCGATCGGCCCGGAAGGGGGCCTCAGAACAGGTGCCGCCACGCCTCAGCGAGCGAGCGGACGCCGACGAGCTCGATGCGTTCGACCGGCTTGGTCTGACGCGCACAGGCATCGGGCAGAATGCAGCGGTGAAAGCCGAGCGTAGCGGCCTCGCGCACCCTCGCCTCCGCGTGGCCGACGGCACGCACCTCGCCAGCAAGTCCCGCCTCGCCGACCAAGAGCGTATGCGGATCGAGCGGCCGGTCGAGAAAACTCGAAGCCACCGCGGCGATGACGCCAAGGTCGGCCGCTGGCTCGTCCACCCGCACCCCGCCGGCAACGCTCACGAAGACATCATGGCCTGCCAGTGGCAAGCCCATTTTTTTCTCCAGGATCGCGTTCAGCACCGCTACCCGGTTCGGGTCCAACCCCAGCGTGGTCCGCCGCGGCGTCCCGAGCACGCTCGACGACACTAAGGCCTGGATTTCCACCAGAATTGGCCGCGTCCCTTCCATCGTGGCCACCACTGCCGAGCCCGCTGCGTCCGCGGGCCGCTCCGCGAGGAAGAGCGCGGAGGGATTCGGCACCGCACGCAGCCCCGTGTCGGTCATTTCGAACACTCCGATTTCGTTTGTCGATCCGAACCTGTTTTTTACGGCCCG
>JBBIUR010000102.1:0-12677 GCA_037440145.1 Myxococcales bacterium
CCTTGTCGAGAAACATTCGGATCTGGTGGTACGTGCCCTCTACCTGGATCTCGACCGGAACCTCGGCGTAGAAGTCCTGGTAGACTTCGGGCCGCTGCCGGAACACCAAGATCTCCAGCCCGGCCTCCCGCCCCCGCGACGACACACTGCTCAGCAAGTCGGGAATCTCCTTCCTGTCAGGCAACTGCGCCGCCGCCTCCCGCAGCGCGCCGTTTAGCTCAGCAACCACGCGGCGCATCTCGGCTAAGTCGGCCGACAGCTTCTTTTTCGTCTCCCGCGCCAATTGGGCGCGGCGCTGGCGTTTTGCCCCGATCTCGCCCCTCATGGGCAGGTAGAAGTACGTCGCGTACAAGAGGCCCACCAAGAGCAAAGCGCCCGCGATTGCGAGCGAGCGCTGCCGGGGCGGCAAGTCCAGAAAGCGGTCGATGAGCTCACCCATCACCAGCCCTCACGCCGCGCCTGGCGCATGCTGCGTTCCTTGGCTGCTCGCCGTTCCCTTGCCGTCTCCGCCGAAGTAGTCGAGCTTTGCCTTCAATACGAACTTTTTCAGGCGGATCATCGGACCTTGCTTGGCACTGCCTCCACCCTGGCCATCGGGCTGCGTCGCCTCCGATAAATCCACGTTGAAAAAGTAAGGCGATGCGTCGAGCTGGCGCATAAAAACGGCGATCGTCTGATTGTCGAGGGCCCATCCGACGATAGTTGCCTCGCCCTGTTTCTCCGTAAAATCTTCAATCCACAGCTTCTCCGGCACTGCCATGCTCAAGTCAGCCAGAACTCGCGCTGGGCCGACTCGCTTCGAGTTGAGATCGCGAATGATGCGCAACCGTTCTTGCAGCGCATTCCTCTTCGCTTCGAGGTCGCGGGCCTCTTTCACTTGTTCATCGTACGCGCGAATTTCCGCCTCGATTTCCTCCACTCGTGTTTGCAGGCGCATCAGCGTGCGCTTCTGAAACGCGTACGGAACCACCATGGCCAATAGGGCGAGACTGGCCGCCAGCGCAGCGACTGAAAGCTGCTGCCGCCGCCGCAGCGCAAATTCCGCTTCCTTGATCGGGAGCAGGTTGACGCGAATCATTTGTCGCCGGGTCGGCGCAATCCGAGGCCTACCGCCACCGCCAACCCAGGAGCGCTCTGCCGCAGGGCCTGCGTGTCCGCCCGCGGATCGACCGCTAGGTGGTTCAGTGGGTTCACAACTTCCACAGGCGTCTCCACCCGGCGTGCCATCGCCTCGGCCAACCCAGGGGTCCGCACCGCACCGCCACTCAGATACAGCCGGTCGATTGCCTCGTCCGTAGCCGCTGACCAAAAGAAGCCCAGGGCATGTTGAATCTCTTCGATTACCCCTTCGCACGCCGCTGCGAGGCTGACCCGCGCCTGAGAAGCAGGAATCTTCGGCACCGTCCCGCCGCTCTTCAAAGTCTCCGCTTCTTCGGGCGACACGCCTAAGTCCCGCATCAGCGAGTCGGTGATGTCCCGGCCCCCGACAGGCACGTCACCCGTGAACGTCGATTGGCCCCCCTTTAAGATGTTGATTGCAGAATATCGCGCTCCGATATTGACCAAGGCGACAACGCGCCCCGCCTCGGCTTCGTAGTTCAGCTCGAACATGTTTTCGAGTGCAAAGTAATCCACGTCGACAATCACTGGCGTGAGGCCTGCCAACCGAATCGTGTCCGTGTAACTCGTGACAATGTCCTTCTTGGCCGCTACCAACAGCACTTCCATCCTCTTACCGTCGTCGCTGTGGCCCAGGATCTGGTAGTCTAAATTCACGTTTTCCAGATCTTCCGGGATGCAATTACCGGCTTCGACCACGATAGTGCTTTCCGCCTCCTCGGGGGCCTGCGCTGGCAAGGAGAGGCGCTTGATAATCACCGCAGGTCCAGGGATCGCAGTGACCGCCTTTTTGGCCCGCATCCCGCGGCCTTCTGCCACCGTACGGATCACATCGGCGACCGCGCTGGGCTCGTACACCATGTTGCTCTGCAGTGCGCGGGGCGGGGTCGGCATTGCCCCAAATGCAGTTACCCGCGCCCCCCCTCCGGTCCCGCGGACTTCGAGCATTTTGACGGAGGAAGAGCCAATATCAACGCTGAGGAACGTCTCCTCCCCACGAAAGGGGTTCAGGTCGGAGAGCGAGACCGTGAGCAACTTCTGCACTCGCTTTCGCCAGTCGCCCCCTACAACCATCCGCTACTCCCTCCGCCCGCGGCGCGCATCACCTGCGCTACCGACGGCCACAAAGTATGTTCCAAGCGGGATCTCATTGTCAAACGACGTGCCACCTCGAACTGGCGGCAGAGCGGCGCCTTCTGCCAGAAGCGGACCAGGTGCCAGAATCCGCTCGCTATCGTTTGAAGCAAGTAAAACTATGGCCCGGCCATCGCGCGTTGGTTCCAGTGCCCAAGTCCCGCGCTCGGCTATACCGGCTATGCATACCGGCTATGCACACGATGGGCGAAACCCGATTCCAACCGCGTAGAACTCCGAAGAACCTTTGCGAGTGGCCTCCGGCCGCGTGACGTGCAATCGCTCAAACAGCTGCTTAAGCTGGCGGACTCGGTCTTCCGCCGCGCGGCCACTGAAAAGCTTGATCACCATCCGCCCTCCTGGGCGCAACAATCGATCAGCGACAGCAAGGGCGACGGCGACCAGTTCATCCGCCCTGACCTCGTCGCGCTCTCGAATCCCCGAGAGCTTTGGCGCCATGTCACACAGAATCGCATCCGCCGGCCCGCTCAGCTCCCGGGCGGCGCGCGCCCGTACAATTTCGTCCGTCAGGTTGCCAAAAACAATTTGGACGTGGCTGTGCGGTAAGGGCGCGACAGGCGCGACGTCTACACCGACCACTCGCCCCTTCGGACCGACCGCAGCGGCCGCAACCTGCAGCCATCCCCCGGGGGCACACCCGAGGTCGAGCACGCGGTCACCGGGGCGGAGAATGCGGTAAGCGCGGTTCAGCTCGAGCAGTTTGTACGCGGCGCGGGACCGGTAGCCGCTCAGCTTGGCGCGCTTGTAAAAACTGTCCTTTCTGCGGTACACGCCTTACGCAGCGTTCCCGGCGCGCCTCCACATCACCCGCAAGGGGCATCCGGCAAGCAGCGCCGTGCTAACGCTGGTCAGCGTGGTCCCCCCGATGGCCGAAAACATCCTCCAGCCCCGGCCGCGAGACAAGGTAATGAATGGGGCGCGCCACCAGCCACTCCAGAGCGTACCCGAGCGGATGAATGAGGTACGCCACGAGCCGCAGCGGGTGCGACTCCAGTTGGTCGTACTCGTCGTTATCCGCGCGCACCCCGCTGACCGATGCCAGCAAACACGCGCACAGGGCCAATCCCATCATTCCTCGGCGCCAGCGACTCACAGTGCCCATGACGGCACGCCAGTCTAACAACCCCCGCTCCAGGTGACAATCAGCACGCACAAGCTGGTCGCGTCGAGCCTCCGCCGAAGCCAATGGCGGTCTGCCCTCCTACCCGATCAAACCAAAGGGCGCGCTCCGAAGCCTCCTCGGACGGCGCGCGAAAACGCTTCCTATTCACCCGCCCAGCCAATGAAGCTCAGCTGACGTCCTGTTCGACCTCCAGCCGCCCGAAAGGAGAAAAAATCCTCGGCCGCGCAGCTTGTGCACGGACCGATCACATGAATCTGCGCCGGAGGTAAGCCGCACTCGATGAACTGGATCCGATTCCACGCCCGAAGGTCTACAGGCCCGAAGCCTGCCGATCGGACGGGCATGAGCGCCGCACCCCGGATCGCAGCAACCAGCCGTGCGATCACATCGGGACCAACCCAATAGCAGCAGCCCCCGATGGCAGGCCCCAACGCCACCTCGATCTCCGCGGGTTTCACGTCGAACGCCCGCTGCATGGCCGTTACGCCCCGCTCGGCGATCCGGGCTGCCGTGCCCCGCCAACCAGCGTGCAGGATCCCGATCGCGCGCACTCGCGGGGCCAAAAGCAGGATGGGAACGCAATCGGCCGTCAGAACCCCCAGAGCCAACCCCTCGGAACACGTTACCAGCCCGTCCGCGAGGCTGAGCTCAGCCTCCTGCCCGGGGACGACCGTGACATTGGCACCATGCTCCTGGGCGGGGAGGGCGATCTGCATGCCGTCCAGAACTGCGTGCACGCGCGCCCAGTTTTCCGCCACCGAAGCAGGGTCATCCCCGACAGCGCACGAGAGGTTCAGAGAATCAAACGGCGGCCGACTGCTGCCGCCCTGGCGACCCAGGAAGCCATGCTGCAGGCCAGGGACCTCACGCCAGTGCGGAACCTGCCAGCAGGTGATTCCGGTTCCCTCAGCGTCGGTGCAAGTAGTCGCACAACGCATCGCGGGTGCTGCGAAACGCCAACTCGTCCCAAGGTATTTCTGACCGGTCGAACAGCCTGACTTCGAGCGCCTCGTCGCGCGCCCGTGGCGCACCGCGCACGACCCTTCCGTCGTACACGATGACGATCACGGGCCCCCCGGATACGAGTACACGTTCAGCAAGCGCTCGATTTCCACTTCCACGCCCGTTCCTTCGCGCTTCGCGCCGGGCCGCCTCCTCCACCTTTTCCCCCGATCCAGCAAGCCACCCGGAAAAACCCACTTCCCGTAACCCGGCTCAATACCGCGGCGGAGCAGGAGCAATTTCCCCTCGAGGTGGCAGACGATGCATGCGGCCACTTTCAGGTCGCCGTACGCGATGTAGCCGCAGGCGCTGCACACCAACCGCACCGGCTCCCCTGCCTTGACGGCCCGCTCGGCCAGCTTCCGGCCGCAAAGCGCACAGTGCCGCGGCTGTCCGAATCGGAACACTTCCATAAAAAACCAGCCGGTAAGCAGCACCCCGCAAATGAGGCCGCTCTTTTACCCGCCCCTTTGGGCCCTTTCGACCGGCGCCGCCTCGTCCTGGACACGGTCCGGCAGCGGCTCTCCGCGAGGCCCGGTTGGTCTGCCTCCACACTTTGCCACCGTTTTCAGCGTGTCCGGATTTACCCACGGAACACCGTACACGCAAGGCTTGGCTTGCCCCTCTTCGTCGATTACCTCGTAGCTCGGAAAGCCAGCCCGCCGGAAGTGTGTCACCATCCGCTTCGCCATGAACTCGCTCCTGCCCTCGCGCTCCCTCGCTGCCAACGTGCGCGCGTTGCCATACCTACCCAATTCGCGCACGGCTGCCAATGCGGGCCCTGAGGCCGGCGGCGAATACACGCGCGGGCTGGCTCGCGGACCATATTTGAACTTGCCCCGGCCTGCTGGTACAGACACGGCACAGCGCGGCTCCCGGCCCGCTTCCGGCACCTCGTGGATGGATTACAAGGCCACCCTCAATCTCCCGAAAACCGACTTCCCGATGCGCGCGAACTTGCCGCGGCGGGAGCCGGAGATCCTTGCGCGCTGGGAGGAGTTGAAACTCTACCACCGGCTGCAGGAAGCAAACGCCGGAAAGCCCAGGTTCATCCTCCATGATGGCCCGCCTTACGCGAACAACCATATCCACCTGGGCCAGGCGCTCAACAAAATTTTGAAAGATTTCGTTGTCAAGTTTCGGAGCATGAGCGGGTATCAGGCACCGCTCATCCCCGGCTGGGACTGCCACGGTTTGCCCATCGAGCTTCAGGTGGAGAAGGCCCTGGGCGCAGCAAAAAAAACGGCCGATCCTATGGAAATCATCCGGCACTGCCGGGAGCACGCGTTGCGTTTCGTCGCGGTTCAGCGGGAAGAGTTTCGGCGCCTCGGCGTCTTGGCAGACTGGGATCGCCCCTATCTTACGCTCGACCCGGAGTACGAGGCAGCGGAGGTCCGAGAACTCGGCCGCTTGATGGAGCTCGGCGCTCTCTACCGCCGAAAGAAGCCGGTCTACTGGTGTCCGACCTGCGTCACGGCGCTGGCGGAAGCAGAGGTCGAGTACGGGAAGAATGTGTCGCCGTCGATTTACGTCGCGTTCCCCATCCGCCATCCCTCGCCGCCCCTCGCCCCGCTCGGCGACCGGCCGTTGTCGGTCGTGATCTGGACTACGACACCGTGGACGCTGCCCGCAAACCTAGCGATCGCATTTCATCCGGATTTCGAGTACGGCGCTTTTGCCGTGGACGACCGTGTGTATGTCCTCGCGGTGGATCGCCTGGCCGCCACAGCCAAAGCCCTCCGGTGGCGTAATCCCCGGGAACTCGCGCGCTTTCGCGGTCACCAGTTGGCTGGCGGCACTGCGTCCCACCCCTGGATCGAGCGCCCCTCCGTTTTCCTGCTCGGAGCGCACGTGACGCTCGACCAAGGCACAGGATGCGTTCACACAGCGCCCGGGCACGGCACTGAGGACTACGAAGTGGGCATCGCCAATGGGCTCGATGTGTATTGCCCCGTTGACGATCACGGCCGGTTCACCCGGGAAGTGCCCGAACTGGAAGGCCAGTTCGTCTTCGACGCGGATCGCGCCGTGCTCGAGTTGCTGCGCCGAAAAGGAGCACTCTTGCACGAGGAACGCTACGAACATTCGTACCCGCATTGCTGGCGCTGCAAGAAGCCGGTGATCTTCCGCGCCACCGAGCAGTGGTTCATCTCGGTGGAGCACAACCGACTGCGGGAGCGGACGCTTGCGGAGATCGACCGCGTGCAGTGGATCCCCCCTTGGGGGCACGATCGCATTCGCGGGATGATGGAAAGCCGCCCCGACTGGTGCATCTCGCGCCAGCGCGTATGGGGCGTTCCCATCCCGACCGTGTACTGCGCGGCGTGCGGAACGGCCATTGCCGATCCGCGGGTCGCCGAACATGCTGCAAGGGTAGTCGCCCAGCGCGGTGCTGCGGCCTGGTTCAGCGGGACGAACGACGAGCTTCTCCCTCCAGGCCTTCGCTGCCCGCAGTGCGGCGCCGCGGAGTTCCGGCGGGAACGCGACATCCTGGACGTGTGGTTCGATTCGGGTGTGAGCCACGCGGCGGTTCTCGAAAGGCGGCCTGAACTTCAGAGCCCCGCCGATTTGTATCTCGAAGGTAGCGACCAGCATCGCGGATGGTTTCACACTTCCCTGCTCACATCCGTGGCCACGCGGCGGCGCGCTCCTTACAAAGCAGTTCTCACCCACGGCTTCTTCGTCGACGCCGAAGGGAAGAAAATGTCGAAGTCGTTGGGCAACGTGGTCGCTCCGGCGCAACTGATCTCGAAGTACGGCGCGGAGGTGCTTCGCCTGTGGGTGTCCGCCACGGACTACCGCGACGATATGCGCATCTCGCCCGAAATTCTCGACCGGTTGGTCGAGTCGTACCGCCGGCTGCGCAACACCGCGCGCTTTCTTCTCGGGAACCTGTACGACTTCGACCCCGATCGGCACCGGGTGCCCGCTGCCGAGCTGTGCGAGCTGGACCGCTGGGCGCTGCACCGCACCCACGAGCTGGCAGCCCGCTGCCGCGAGGCGTACGAGCGCTACGAGTTTCACGTGGTCTATCACTCCCTGATCAACTTTTGCGCGGTCGACATGAGCGCGCTCTATCTCGACATTTGCAAGGACCGGCTTTACTGCTCGCCGGCGGCGAGCCCGGAACGCCGAGGCGCCCAGACCGTTTTGTGGAACATCCTAGATTGCCTCGCACGGCTGATGGCGCCGATTCTCTCCTTTACCGCCGAGGAGATCTGGCTCCACGCGCCGCAGTACCGGGGCAAGGCAGAAAGCGTTTTCCTTGCGGGGTTTCCCCCCCCGGTCGCGGAATGGCGCGATCCGCGGCTTGCGGAGCGCTGGGACCGCGTGCTCCAGGTCCGAAGCGCGGTTACCAAGGCCCTCGAAGAGGCCCGGCGCTCGCGGATTATCGGGCATCCCTTGGAAGCCCGCGTCCTCGTCGCCGCTCAGGATGGTCTTCGCGAACTGCTGGAGAGCCTAGCGCCGGACCTGGCCTCTCTGCTGATCGTGTCCCAGGTCGAAGTCGGGGCGCCGCTGAGCGAGGCCCACGCGAGCCCCGTGTTGCCCGGACTGCGGGTCAAGGTGGAACCGGCGCGCGGCAAGAAGTGCCAGCGGTGCTGGAACCATCGGGAAGACGTCGGCCAGTCGGCAGCGCATCCGGGGCTCTGCCGCCGTTGTGCCCGCGCCGTGGAGGCGTGCCGTGAGTAAGTACCGCTTCGTATTCGGCATTGCCGCGGCGATCGTCGTCGCGGATCAGGCGGTCAAGTGGTACGTGGACCGCACGCTGCGCCTCTACGAGTCCGTGCCCGTGATCGAGCCCCTGTTTCACATCACATATGTCCGAAATACCGGTGGGGCCTTCGGGCTACTAGCAGCACAACCCGCTGCCGTGCGACTGCCGTTCTTTCTCGCTGTCTCCCTCGCCGCGGTCGCGGTCCTTTTGCATTTCCTGCGCTCCGTCGGAGAGCGCCAGCGGTTGCTGCTCTTCGCCTTCGCCGCGATCCTCGGGGGCGCGATTGGCAATTTCATCGACCGCGCGCTCATGGGCGAAGTGATCGATTTCCTCGACTTCCACTGGCGCGGGTACTACTGGCCCGCTTTCAACGTCGCCGATTCCTGCATCACGGTCGGCGCGCTGCTGCTGCTCGGCCACTCGTTCCTGAAGGGCAGCGCGGCGCAGCAGCAGGATGCGCGAAGGGATCCCAGCCGAGCCTCATTGCCGCGACGCGCGCCCCGCCGACCCGCCTGAGCGCCAGCACCCGCAGCCCAGGGCCCCGGCGGCCTTTGCGCTCCTGCGGCCCGCCCGCATTGCCGCACCAGCTCAGCAGCTTTTCACGCGTCGAAGTACAGCGCGAACTCGTACGGGTGGGGGCGCAGGCGAATCGCGTTCACCTCACTCGCCATTTTGTATTCGATCCACGTTTCGATCACGTCTTCCGTGAAAACGTCCCCCTTCAACAGGAACTCATGGTCTCTGCGCAGGTTCTCCAGGGCCTCCTCCAGACTCGCCGGCATCGAAGGCACTCCGCGCAGCTCCTCCGGGGTCAGCGCATAGATGTCTTTGTCCAGCGGTTCACCAGGATCCATGCGCTTCTCGATGCCGTCCAGGCCAGCCATCAGCATTGCCGAGAAGGCCAAGTAGCCGTTGCAGGTGGGGTCGGGAAAGCGAACTTCGATCCGCTTCGATTTCGGCGACGGAGAGTACATCGGGATGCGCACGGCCGCGGAGCGATTGCGGCTGGAGTACGCCAAGTTCACCGGCGCCTCGAACCCGGGCACCAAGCGGCGATAGCTGTTGGTGGTCGGGTTCGTAAACGCCGCCAGAGCCGGGGCGTGCTTGAGGATACCGCCGATGTAGTGCATCGCCAGCTCGGACAGGCCGCCGTAACCATCCCCTGCGAATAGCGGCTTCTCCCCTTTCCAAATCGACTGGTGCGTGTGCATGCCCGAGCCGTTGTCGCCGAAAATGGGCTTGGGCATGAAGGTCACTGTCTTGTTGTGCCGCTTGGCGACGTTGCGGGCGATGTACTTGTACCACTTCAGTGCGTCGCCCATCTTCACCAGGGGCAGAAACCGCATGTCGATTTCCGCTTGCCCGGCAGTGGCAACCTCGTGATGCTGCTTCTCGACGCGGAAGCCGACCTTTTCGAGGGTCAGAACCATCTCCTGCCGCAGATCGTGCAGCGAATCGACCGGCGCAACCGGGAAGTAGCCCTCCTTGTAACGCGGCTTGTACCCCAGATTGGGATTTTCCTCCCGGCCCGTGTTCCACTGGCCCTCTACGGAATCGAGAAAATAAAAGCCGCAGTGTTGGTTCTGATCGTAGCGAATGTCATCCAAGATGAAGAACTCCGGTTCGGGTCCGAAGTACGCAACGTCCCCAATGCCCGTGGATTTCAGATACGCCTCTGCCTTGCGGGCAATGTTTCGGGGATCGCGCGTATAGTCTTCCTTCGTGATCGGGTCCACAATGTTGCAAATGAGGCTCAGCGTCACCTCCTGCATGAACGGATCGATCACGGCCGTGTCGGGATCCGGCACGACGAGCATGTCCGACGCGTGGATCGGTTGCCACCCCCGGATGGAAGACCCGTCGAAGCCAGTCCCCTCCTCAAATAGCGCCTCGGTGAGCTCGCTGATCGGGATCGTGAAGTGCTGCCAGCTGCCGAGAAAATCCAGAAATTTCAAATCCACGCACACCGCCTTCTTCTCTTTGGCAAACTGAATGACCTCTTTCGGCGTCATCGTCCCTCCTCCTTCCATCGAAGTATCCTGCGAAAAAGCCGCTGCGCGGCGGTCAAATCGCGTCGCCGCCCCGCTCTCCCGTGCGGATGCGCACCACCTCCTCGATCGGGAGCACGAAGATCTTACCGTCGCCGATACGTCCCGTCTTGGCCGTGCGCTCGATTGCCGCAACGACGTCCGCCACTTGGTCTTCGCGGACGATGATCTCTAGCTTCACCTTGGGCAGGAAATCAACGACGTACTCCGCCCCGCGGTACAGCTCTGTGTGCCCCTTTTGTCGCCCGAAGCCTTTCACCTCGCTCACGGTCAGGCCCTGAATCCCGATCTTGGTGAGCGCCTCTTTCACTTCGTCGAGCTTGAACGGCTTGATGATCGCTTCGACTTTTTTCATTGCGCACTCCTTCTTCCCCTCGCGCCGCTTACGCGAATCCACGGGGCCTGTAAAGTGCTGGTCACCATTCAGAAATTGTAGCCCACTTCGCCGTGTTGGCTCAGGTCCAACCCCGTGATTTCGTCTTCTTGCGACACCCGCAGTCCGACCACCGCGTCGACGAGCTTGAGCAGCGCGAACGTGGCCGCAAAGGAGTACGCCCACGTCGCGAGCACCCCCAGCACCTGCACCGCCAGCTGGGCCGGATTCCCGAACAAAAGTCCGTCAGCGCCCGCCGGGTTTACCGCCTTGGACGCGAACAGGCCCGTGGCCACTGCGCCCCAGGTGCCGCCCACTGCGTGCACTCCGACGACGTCGAGCGAGTCGTCGTAACCCAGTCGCACTTTGAGGTTCACGGCGCCGTAACAGAGCACGCCTGCAATGAAGCCGATCGCCACGGCGGGCACCGGCCCCACAAACCCAGCTGCGGGAGTAATGGCCACCAACCCGGCAACGGCACCCGACGCCGCTCCAAGCACGCTCGCCTTTCCGCGATACACGTACTCCGCCAGAGCCCAGCCGATGGTTGCAGCTGCAGTGGCCATATGGGTTGCAACGAAAGCTGAGGCCGCCAGCCCGTCCGCGGCCAGGGCACTCCCGGCGTTGAAGCCAAACCATCCGAACCAGAGCAGCCCAGCCCCCAAAACGGTCAGGGTCAAATTATTCGGCAAAATCGGTTCCTTCGGGTATCCGAGTCGCGGGCCCATCGCGAGAGCGGCTGCCAGCGCCGCAACTCCGGAGCTAATGTGCACCACTGTCCCGCCCGCAAAGTCCAGAGCCCCCAGCTTGCCGAGCCACCCGCCTCCCCACACCCAGTGGCAGATCGGGTCGTACACACAGGTAGCCCACGAAAGGCTGAAGAGAACGAACGCTCCAAAGCGCATGCGCTCGGCAAACGCGCCCGTGATCAGCGCCGGCGTGATGACGGCAAACATGGCCTGGTAAATCATGAAGGCAAGGTGCGGCACCGTCGTCGCGTAAGTCTCGTGCGGCGCCGCCCCGACCCCGCTCAGAAACATCCAGTCGAGGTTGCCGATGACGCGGCCCACGTCGGGCCCAAAGGCAAGAGAATATCCGATGACGAGCCATTGCACACTCACCAGCGCGATCATGAAAAAGCTGTGCATGATCGTGCCGAGCACGTTCTTGCTCCGCACCATGCCCGCGTAAAACAGCCCGAGCCCCGGGGTCATGATCAACACGAGGGCCGCGGAGGCGAGAAGCCACGCAGTGTCTCCTCGGTCGATTGCCGCTTCTGCGGCACGCGCCTCTACGGCACCTGCCAGCACAGCCGCCGCAGCACACATCCGAACCGCAGGCCTGCACGCTCGACCTCCTCGGGCGTTCATTCCAATCCCCCCTGCTTTTGCTCGGTTTCAATAACGAGAGGCGGACGCAACCTTGACGCGCTGCAAGGGCGGTACCCGATGAAGAACATGCGCTCCCGGGTTCCGCTGGCTCGCTCGGTATCGGATGCGGCGCGATTTGCCGCCCAAAAAAACAGCAGCGCCCAGTCTGCAGGCACCCACTGGCCTCGCTGCGCTCTCGATCCCACTCGCGACTGCGCGTTCGGGGGCCTGCCTTCCATGCTCCCTGGCGAGCCTACTGGCGACTTCAGAGACGCACGGCGTCCCGGGTCCCGAGTTCCCGCCTTGAACACCCGCGCTCTGTGTGCTACGCGCAGAACGCGCGAGTGGTCCCGCTGTTCCCCGGTAGCTCAGTTTGGTAGAGCGGTCGGCTGTTAACCGATTGGTCGCTGGTTCGAGTCCGGCCCGGGGAGCCTCTTATGCGGCCCTACCTTACCGGTGGGGCCGCGCTGTTCAACACGAGCCCCGGCCGGCAACGGCCGGGGCTTTTCCGCAAAGGCCATCTGCCGCGCACCTTCGCGCGCCGTCTCGCGCCTGATTGTGCTCCCCGGGTCACAGAGCGGACGGAAAGCGCGGTGCGGCAGCCGTCCCCGGGCGCGCCTTTAGCCGCAGGCCGCAGCGGCTGTTTCTTTGTCGCGCGCCCTGCGACGACGAGGGAGTCGCCTTCGAGATCGTGCCCGTTCCGCCGGGCAGTGGCGGGCTCGTGTCCGCAACACGGAGGGAGGGGTGGCGATGGCTGGGGAGGGTGATAGTC
>JBBIUR010000103.1:0-12589 GCA_037440145.1 Myxococcales bacterium
GCTGCGAACCCCTCGCCGTCGCCCAGCTCGATCGCCTCGATCACGCCGTCCAGCGTCCAGGCGGTCGGCCGCAGACGCTCGCCGGTCTCGGCTACGCACTGGTGGTGGAACGAGTTGACGCGCGGCGGCCCACCGGCGAGCCAGCGCTCGACGAGCGATCCTGGCGCGACGGCGAGCTCGTGCCAGTGCTCGCCGGGCCCTTCAACCGCCAGCGAAACCCAGTCGTGGCTGTGCCGGTGCGCTCCCTCGTGCTGCGACTCGACGTCCTGCGTCAGCCGACCACCGTCCGCGACCGCGAGCACCTGGGCACCGCGGTAGCGCGCCTCGCACACGAAGTGTGCGTCCGGGATCCGCGTCGCAGCGGGGTTGAACGCCCACAGCACGAGGTACGACGAGCGCCACCAGTCATCGGACGAGCCGCAGGGATGGCCATTGCCGAGTGCGATCGTAGCGCCCACGCTGAGGTCCCCGATCTGCGCCATGGAGTCGGTCACCGGCGAGCCCAGCAGGCGAAAGAAGCGAATGGGCGCGGCGCTATTGGCCCCGGCGCCAATGTTCGGGCCCATCTCGCACAAGATCGACGCTGGCCCTTTCTCCGCCAGCGCCTCCACGATGGCGCGCGCGACGGTTGCCAGTGCTTCGTCCCACGAAATGCGCTCCCAGCGTCCCTCGCCCCGAGCTCCCGCGCGCCGCAGCGGATAGCGAATTCGCCCCGGAGAATACATGAGCACCGATCCGCACCCGCCTTTTTGACAACCGCGAGGGTTGAAATCGGGAATTCCGGCGGCCGAGGCCCCGTAGGGCGACTGCTGCTCCTCGCGCCAGACAATGCCGTCCTTCACGTAGAGATTCCACGCACAGCCCGAGACGCAGTTCGTCATCGTGTGCGTTCCCCGCACTACCCGGTCCCAGCTCCATTTTGCGCGGTAGACGTCTTCCCAGTTGCGATATTCCGGGGCGCCGGGCAGCTTCTCCAGCGGCTCGGCCCAAGCACGCGTCTCTCCCGCCAGCGGGCGTACAACTTCTAGCTTGCAAAGGACCAAGCCCAGGGCTGCGGCCCCACTGCACTGGAGGAAGCGCCGCCGCGTCAGTCCAAGGCCGTCGATTGCTACCGCGCCTTCTCGAGCATTGTTCTCCGGAGCGCTCGATCCGCCTGCGCGCTGTGGATTCAGGCCTACCATCTTGACGGCTCCGAGCTCCGGCCGTTTGCACGCACCGGGTCCCAACCTACCGTTCGGTCGGGAGCAGCGGTATGACCTGAGTCAGGTAAGTGGCTGACGCCGGCCTCACACCGGCGGATCGCCTATTTTGCGATCACGCCGCAAGCGAGCCGTGCCCCAGCGTCCCCGCTCGCCAGGGTGGCCGCGTCAGGATCAGGGCGGTAGCGGGGTGGAATGTGGGCGTCGTTATCGGGGTCCGCGTGAATGATCAAGGCGCTGCCATCGGCATCGAGCAAGTCGGCCACTCGGAAGCGAGAGGTTTTCAGCGCCACGAACGCGCTCCCGTCATCGTTCACGAGCAAGTTGGGAAGGTCGCCGGCATGGTGCGGGTGATCCTTCCCGGTCGGGTTCCAGTGGCCGCCGGCAGACGCAAACGGAGGCTCACACTTGCCGACTGCGTGGATGTGAAACCCGTGGAAACCCGGGGGCAACTTCTCTCCAACGAAGGAAACCTTCACCCCATTGGCCTTTTGCGCCAGAACCAGCTCGCCGACCTTTTGTCCTTTATCGTCTCGGACCACCGCCCGCACCTCCTGAGCGGCGACCCGTGCCGCAACTGATGCGACGATCGCCAGTGCGAACAACGTCTTCAGCACACCCATTACGATGCCCTCCTTCGATTTTGCGTTCGCATCCTGGACTCGCGGCGGGCGTGCCGCCGGTCGCGAACGCGCCCCCTCTCACAAAGACCCAGGCACCCGATTGGGTCAAGAGGCACGCGAGCCCAAACCCGCGGGGCGCGTCTTCACACCTTCGTTCCGGATCCTGCTGCGCACAAAAGCCAGGTCGGTGGTGGTGCAAGCCGGCGTCGAGGACGGCCCGCTCTCGCACTGGCCCCGTTCCCCTCCAGCCACGCGCTGCCGCCCGGATGGCGCTGGCGTCCCGCGCGCCACCAGCGCAGCGCACGCCCTCCTTCCAGAACTTCTACCCTTGCCCGCGCCGAGAACGCCAGCACTGCCCCCGCGCCTCCGCCCCTGCGGATGCCTCGACTGCTGGGAAGCCATCGCCGCAACGTGCTAGCCCTTGTGGCCGAGCCCCCCCGTGCCCGCCCAGACCCCCGCCCTACCTCCGAAAGCGGCAGGATCATGATGTGCCCGCCCCCGTCCTCGCCTAGACCGCGGCCCGTCCCCAGACGCAGCAGCAGCTGCGCGCCCAGGGTCCCCCTATATTGCGGGCATAACAAAGCGCCACTCTGCTCCGCGACCTCTTTCAATGCGGACTCATGAGAGCCCCAGAAATTCCACGGACCTCATCATCGCTGCGCATGTCCGCAGCATGGGCTACCGGCCTAACGCTCGCGGTGACTGGCCGCGGCGAGCGAATGCGAGCCCGCGGTCCGGTCCATTGCGAAGTTAGACCGAGCCCGTCCAACGCGCGGCAAAATCGTCGAGAGCAGCCTCTTGTTCTTGGGTCTCGACAGCATGGGGCCTGGCCTTCCTGACGTGGGCGACGGCATCGGAAAGGGTCAGCCCCTTCGCTATCCAGCAGGCGGCGGCGAAGGCTCCTGTTCGTCCGGTCCCCCCTTCGCAATGCACGACCGTCTTCGCGTCGGGCGGCAGGCCGGCTACCAGCTTGACGAACCGCTCGAGCTGCTCGACGGTCGGAGGGTGGAAGTCCTTGACCGGGATATTGTGCCTCACGAAGCCCAAGGCCCTGGCGCGGGCCACGTCGTATCGGGGCGGTTGTTCCTGCTCGTCGAGGAGGGAAACAAGCACGCCGAAGCCGCCGCGCCGAAGCCCTTCTAAGTCGGCAAGCGTCGGGTTCCCGCTGCCGATCAGATGAGGATAGTCAATCCACCAAGTATCCATCGACGTGGCCGATCTCGCATCTTTGGTTCAACGCCCGGGCTCAGGCGCCCACAATTGCAAGCGCAGCGCCGCCGCTGTGCGTCGCCTGCAGCCCGTTGTTGGGCGGCAGTTCGTGGCTAGCTCAATTCATCCGGTTACCCGCGCGTCACCCAAGAGCAGCCTTCGGATATCACCCTTTGTCCTGAAGCTCTCGATCAGCAGATAGGCGCTCAGGAACAGCGCGCCCCCAAACACCGCAACCAGCCCAAGAACTACGCCGGCCACCGAGAACTGATGTCGCCAACTCACCCCCAGGCCAGCTAGCAACAGCATGCACATGAAGTCCAGATTGAACTGCCCCGGCCACTGCATCTTGGCCATGTCACCAAAGAACACCGGGAGCAGATTCAGCCCATGATTGGCAATCACCACAAGCGTGTACCCAGCAATGATGAGAAACACGGCTACCAAGAATGAGCGAAAAGCGATCATCGTTTCTCCCTTTCTACTTCATAGCTGGAAATGCTGGGGCGGCGGCGGACTCCAAGGACTGCTCCGCCACCCAACCTCTTGCGCTTGAGCCGCGCGCGTCATTCCGCGCGTCGGCCTCCAAGCGCTTGTTCGGCACAATCCATCGATCCTGCACCACCTCACCTGTTGGGCGGCGGTGGCGTCGGCTTTGGCCGCACCGCCGCGTCGCTGCAAATGATGTCGCACTAGGTGCCGCTCGGGGGTGGAAAGGTTAACACATTGTTGGCCTCGTTCGACTCTTCAACTTCCCCAAGCGCATCAACACGTACCGACGGGTTGGCTACAGTGAAAAGGAATCGGTCATAGTTGAAACTCGAGCAACTGGAACTGCCAGCGGCCAAATGGTCGATGCGAGTGGAGCCAGTATCGTCGAGTGAGTCATTGACCGAGACCACGAACGCCGAAGCTGCCGCCGGCCCGATATTTTGGACGCACACGTCGACCAGCATCGGAGCACAGCTGTCCCAGACACAATGAGGCTGCACACTGGTAACGATCAGGTCCGGCATGGAGGTCATGGGAGTCGGCGTCGCCAAACCGCAAGGCGGGCATTGGTCCCCTAAGGAGCAGCAAGTTGTGGCGCTTTCGGATGAGCCCATCGCGGTATATCCCGGTAGCATTACCCACCCTCTGCTTTTGCTAGGCAAGCCGCCAGAGCCGATCAGCCGGACTCGCCACGCCCCTTCCGCCTTTGTTCAAAACGTGGGTATAGATCATCGCGGTGCTCACGTTTTTATGTCCAAGAAGTTCTTGAACCGTCCGAATATCATAGCCGTCCCCAAGCAGGTGGGTGGCCGCGATGCTGCGCTCCACCGTGGCGGGGGCGCTTAAGCGCCTGGGGCTTGGGCGACTTTCGCTCCTCGAGCTTCCCAAGCCGGCACCGCTGCGAGCGCTAGCGGCCCGGAGAGCTCCTCGACCTCGACGTCAAAAGCCCTTGGCCGCGTCGGCAGCATGTGCCACCGCATCCACGACGGCCACCGTGGCGAACGCTTCCGGCGCGCAGGCTGCGTCCGTCCACGAAGCCCGGGACGATGCCTCCAGGGTAGCTTCGGCCGAGGTGCTGGCGGACCAAAAGCGTGAGACGACCGTCGGCTTTTTGCAGCGGGCCGAGCGATTTTTCCACGCAGCCTGCGACATCTCGCGCCGCTTCCGCTGCGCCTTCCGCCACCTTTCGCACCGGTCCGTGTGGGCGACGACGTTGATGCCCTTGTCGAGCCCCGGCGGCGAAACCCGCGCGACGTGGTAGCCCATCGCCCGAAGAAGGCCTGCAACGAGCTCCTAGAAGTCATACGGGTTGATCTGCTCCAGGTGCTCCTCGATCTCGGTCCACGCTGCTTCTTCTGCTTCTTCGAGCGTTGCCGCGCCTTCTCGTGTGCCCTCACCCAGGGGGGCGTCGGGCTCCTGAGGCCGCTCGGCCGCCCACTGCCGATACAGCCTTCCTGCTTCCTTCATGAGCTGTTCCGAGTCGACGAACTGTTCGTACGCCTTCCGACCTGCATCGGTCCGTAGCCACAGACCCTTGCTCCTCACCAACCATCCGGCTTTGACCGGGCCGATCGTGGAGAAGCGCACGATCTTCTCGTAGCGGCGCACGCCGGGGCGGCGCGGGTATGTGGTCTTCTCGAACGCTGTCGGTGGGCCGATCTCTGCGAGCTTCTCCAAGACGGATTTCGCCTGGGGGCCCCCAAGGTGAGCAACAGCGGCTCGAACACACCGCGCACCAACTCTCCGCTTCGGCGACGTGTTATCTCCGCCATGTTCAGCGCCGTTTTGGTCCCACCGTGAAGTGCGGCCTACCGACCTTCCGTTCAGCGCCCACCTGTGGCGGGCTGCTCGGGATGAGCGGAAGTGCCGCAGACCCCGGTGACCCTCGTTACGGCAAGCCTCTCGGAGGCTTTCTAATTCCCGTTTGCGCACCTGTGTCAAGCGCGAGAATCCGCAGTGTTCGAGCAACGCCCGAACAAGGGCCTCGTCGGCCTGCGGGCGGTCGTTGGGATGAACCGAGCACGGGGTGGAGCACGGCAGAATGTCTGGCGGAACAGTCTCCGATATAGACCTCGCCAATCCGGCAGGCACCTCCCCGATCTCCGGCGCATCAACCCATTGTAAAACTCGTGACTCAGCGAGCGGTCGCGGAGCCTGGCCGTCCACGAGGATCTCCCCCGCCTTCTGTGCAGACGATCAGAGTCCTATGCGTCACATGGTTCCTTTCGAATCTCGGGTGCGCGGTCACTCGCCTATGGGCGGGGACATGCTCGAGTCTTTTTGCGCCGCCGTTCCCGGCGGACAGGCGGGGCACCGCGCGGCCCAGCCGGAACATTCTCCCCCGGATTCCCGACGACCTGGAGCAGGGCGTCGCCGCGTGCGCCGTACTCTCCGCATCGTGGATGCGCGCGGTCGCTCCCTTCGCGAAGGTAGTAGCGGAGGTGGGCTGCGAACGTCAGCACCGGTGCGATCTATCGGGAGACCGGCCCGAGCAAAGTGATCCGAAAATGGCAATCCTGTGCGCCGTCGGCGACGGTGGACACGGTTTCCACGCGCACGAGCGTCCCAGCAGCCACCTCGAAAAGCACTTGCACCCAGTGGGCTCCGCAGAGGCACAGCTTCGGATCGAGCCGCACGACGCCGCGGCGCACAAACGGGCAAATGCACTGTCCCTCGTGGCGCTCGATCCATTCGATCACGCGCCCGTTGCATTCGATGTCGATCTGGCTGGGCGCCACGCTGCAGATCACGCGCAGAAACTCGTCGAGCTCCATGGGTACGCGAAGGCCCGAGATATCGAGGAAGGCCGCCACGCACGTGCGGGCCTGTGCCTGCATCAGCCGTTCAACTGCTGGGCGCTCCAGGTCGTAGATCGCCTCGTAGAGGCCGCAGGTGAGCCGGTCCTGGAAATCTCGCATCAGGGTTTCGACCCATGTGGCGCTTTCGTCCTTTATGCTCATTCTCGCTCCTTCGTGTGGTTCTCGTTCGCCTTGTCGGTGCGGGGCACAGGAGCGCTGCTCCTGTGCGAAAGCGCCTTGCCGAAGCTGCTCCCGCTGCGTTCCGCTTCGGAAGCGCGCTCTGCCGCGCCCGCGCAGCCCCTCGGCCGGTACTCCCGAGCGCGGCGCGGTTCAGCCACAGCCGACCCGCTGCTCGGTGTAGACGTTGGGGGCGTCGGGGCGGAACTGTTCGAGAAGGAACCGCTCCTGCGGTTTTTCCGACACGGTCTTCGGAATCTCGTCGACGACTTGCAAGTACGTGGGGACGAAGTTGGGCTCGAGATCGCGCCGGCACTTGGCGAAGATGGAGGCCGGGTCAAACTCCCCGCCGGCGGCGGGAACCACCGCGGCGACCACATCTTTTTCGCCCGGAGCGCCCGATGCGGCCGGCACGCCGTAGACGAACACATCCGAGACACTCGGGTGTTCCGCGATCACCTTCTCGACAAACCCGGGGTTGATGAAATCGCCGTTGTGACGAATGCCACCGCCCTTCCGGTAGTCGAAAAAGAACCACCCTTCCTCGTCGCGGTGCCCCATATCGCCGCTGCGCAGCCAGCCACCTCGGGTCTTCGCTTGCGACGCTTCGGGGTTGCCGAAGTACTCCACGGTGGCGGCCTCGCCCGTTGCCGGGCGCGAGACGATTTCCCCAATCACGCCGGGCGGACACTCGTTGTCGTTTTCGTCGACAATTTTCATCTCGAGACCCGGGACGGGTTTGCCGAAGCTGCCGATCGGCCCAACGCCAACGGGCTTGAACGCAAGCCCGCCTTCCACGGCGCCGTACCACTCGAAGATCTTCACGTTGAACCGTTTCTCGAACGCTTCCCAAATAGCCGCAGGCATGCCCGCGTCGACGACCATCCGAACCGGATTGTCGGCGTCGTCGGGGCGCGGGGGCTCGCTGTAAATCGCAGTGGCCATGCCGCCGAGCATCGAGAAGGTGGTACAGCCGTAGCGGCGGCAGACATCCCACAGCTTCGACTTCGTAAACCGCCGGCTGAAGACCGCGCGCAGGGCCATGTGCAACGAGGGCCCCAGCGTGACCGCCTGCGCGTTCCCATGCGTCAGCGAAAGGCCGGTATATGGGCGGTCATCGGGCTGGTAGCCGAGCAGAGCCCCGAGCATTCCGAAAAGGCCGAACCGCGCGTTCGGAAAAACGACGCCTTTCGGGTCGCCCGTCGTGCCGGAGGTGTAAATGATCTGCAGGGGATCGTCGGGCGACCGCAACCGCATGTCGACGGTTTTAGGCGGGCCTTCCAGCACCTCGTTCAACAGCGGCACCCTCTCCAGGGACACGGGTTCTTCTCCTTCTCCAGTGCGCAGCACCAGCAGCCAGCGCAGATGGGAAAGGCGCTCCCGCACGGCGTCGATGTGCGGCAAGCAGTAGTCGGTACAGATTACGCCGCGGCATCCGGACTGCTGCAGCATGTACGCGAGCTTCTCGCCCCGAGTGCGGGGATCGATGGGCACGAAGACGCATCCGGTGATCGACGCAGCGATCATCGCCTCGACGAATTCCGGATGGTTCCGCATCATTAGCCCGAACCGGTCTCCGGGCTCCATCCCCCGAGCGATCAGCGCAGCGGCGACCCGGTGGCCGTTGGCGAAGAGATCGGCGTACGTGCGCACTTCGTCGGCCAACGCGCCGCCGCTGATGCTCCAGCGCTCGAACGTCAGCACGTCCCGATCGGGCTTCTGCTCCGCCCGCGCAGCGATCAGGTCAGCCAGGATCATCTCGTTTCGCTCGCGCATCACGACCCCCGCGAATTGCGCGCGCTTTCGCCTCTCAGCGCATCAAGATCGTCACGCACATTGCCGCGGCGTCCGCACCGATGGCTCCGCCGCCATTTTGCGCCAGAGCCACCTTGGCTCCTTCCACTTGCCGCCCGTCGCAGCGACCTTGCAGCTGCTCGGTCAACTCCACGATTTGCGCGATCCCCGTAGCACCGACCGGATGGCCCTTGCGCAAGAGGCCACCCGACGTGTTCACGGGGATGCGCCCGCCCAACCGCGTCGCTCCCGATTCCACCAGGGGCCCGCCTTCTCCCTTACCGCACAGGCCGAGCGACTCGTACGCCATGATCTCTCCAAAGGCCGAGGCATCGTGCAGCTCGATCACGTCGATGTCGGCAGGTCCCACGCCGGCTTCTTCGTAAGCCTCGCGCGCGCACAGCTCGACCGTCCCCGGCTCGTCCGGATTGTGATCCCAACCCGAGTGGAGCACGCTGCTGACGACCCGCACGGGATTCGGCAACCCCAGAGATCGCGCCTTCCGCTCGCTCACGACGATGACCGCTGCCGCTCCGTCGCCGATCGGCGAGCACATTGGCCGCGTCAGGGGCTCGGCAATTACCGGAGCCGACAAGATGTCTTCGACGGTCAGCACTTCGCGGAACTGTGCCCGCGGATTGAGGCTTCCGTGAAAAGAGTTCTTCGCCGCCACTGCAGCGAGCTGCTCGCGCGTAGTCCCGTACCGCTCCATGTGCGCCCGCGCCGCCGCTGCATAGATGTCCATGAACATCGATCGCTTCTCGCCCGCCCCGGAAGCCGCCGATTCCGCGCCTTGTTCTTTTGCGCTCTGCTTGAGCGCTTCGAGGAATGCGCCGAGCGATTCGACGTCGACCGCGCCGCTGAATGCCGCAAAGCTCTTTCGCTTGTCCGGGTGATAGAGCTTTTCCACCCCGAGCGCGAGCACGACATCGTAGTACCCTGCGGACACCATCGCGCAGGCCTGGTGCAGCGCCGTCGACGCGCTGGCGCAAGCGTTTTCCACGTTGACCACCGGAATCCTGCCGATGCCGATGCTGCGGAGGATCACCTGCCCGCGGATGCACTCCTGGCCGGTAACCAGACCCGCGGCTGCGTTCGCCACATACGCAGCTTCGATCCGCGAAGGCTCCACGCCCGCATCGGCAAGCGCAGCGCGCACGGCCTCCGCGCCCAAGGCCTTGAGGCCCGTCTCCATGTGCTTGCCGAACCGCGTCATGCCAACGCCGGCGATGTAGGCTCGAAAGCGCATCGTGAGATCCTCCTTTGATTTTTAGCAGGCCGCCGATTCCGGCGCGCGTCCCGACGGCGCTGCACCTCGCTCCGCCCGGTGGCGAATACCACTCAGAGCTTAGCGGCACCGACCAGGCTCAGGACTTCGTTACACCCGTCCTCGATCATCGAGGCGCGCGCATCGCGCAGCAGCTTCTCGATGGGATATTCCCGGCTCAGCCCGTTGCCTCCGAAGATTTGCAGCGCCGCGCTGGCGACCTCGAAAGCCGTATTCGTGCAGAACACCTTCGAAGCGATGGAGTACTGCACGAGCGGCGGGTTCGTGCTGTTGTACAGCATCACGCGCCAGGCGAGCGAGCGGGCCGCTTCCACCTGCATGAACATCTTGAACAGGCGCGAGCGCACGCTCTGGTGCTGGAAAATGGGCACTCCGCCCTGCACGCGCTGCTTGGCGTAATCGACCGCGTGCTCGAGGGCAGCCCGCGCCACGCCCACGAAAATGGCTCCCATCGAGGCGTTCGCGAGCGTCAGAACGCTCTCGACCACCGCCGCGTACGCCTCGGGACCGACGACCATGTACTCGGCCGGGACCCGCACCCCGTCGAAAAAGATCTCGCCCTGGTTCAGCGCGCGCTGCCCGAGCTTGTCGAGTGGCTTGCCGCGCGAGACACCGGGAAGATCGAGCGGGACCAGGCACACGCCGCCACCTTTGAAGCCCTGGCTGGGATCCACAGTGCAGAAGAGCGTGGCGACTGTGGCAATCGTGCCGTTGGAAACCCAGGCAGATTTCTGCCCCTCGACCACATAATGGTCGCCTTCACGCCGCGCGATGCAGTTCGGACGCAGCTTCGGATCGGCGAAGTGCTGCTCCGTCACCATCAGCGAATCGCTGCCGTGGTCGGGCTCCGTGACTGCCCAGCAGCCTATGTCGCGATTGTCGGGCCGGCCGAAGCGCTCGATCAAAGCCGGCCGCCCGGACATCAGCGCAAACATCTTGTGGAACCCGGAGACGCCGAGGCTGATCGCCAGGCCAGCGTCACCCCAACCCAACTCCTCCCACACCAGGAACCGCACTCGCGCCCGCTCCAAGAGCGGCACGTCGGGATTGGAGCCGTCCAAGACATCGAGCTGCAAATCCCAGTATCTCCGAAATACGTCCCAGAGGATCGAGTCGGGCGCAATCACCTGCGCCGGATCGGGCAACCGATCGAGAGCAATCCCTGCGGGTCGCATCACCTCGCGCGCGAACTTCCGTGCCGTCTCCCGGATCGCTCGCTCGTGCTCCGTCAGCGTCGTCTCAATTTCAGCCAGCGCCATATCGATCGCCCCTTCCGTCCGGTTGGTAGGCTATCGGCCGCAGTATACTCCATCCATGACCTAAGTCACCCCGCCGCCTGAGTTTCACGTCCGGGGACACAGTTTCACTTCGGGGGACGTAGTTTCACGCAGCCTCACTTGGCGCCGCATTGCTTCCCACCAGGGCCGGGGCCCCTGGCGCGACCGGCCGCTTTGTCTGGCAGGGCATCTCCGCGGAAGGGCTCCGCCCCCGCGCAAATTCGACTTCGGCATAGCCTGCCTGCACGGACCACGGGCGCCGGTTGCGTCGCGCCCCCTGCGCCTCAAGGCGCGTATCTGCGGCAGTTGCTACGCCTGCCTGCTCCCGCTGGCTTTCGGCACTGGATCCTCCGCTGCGCCCACCCGGCGACCGGCCGTCCCCCCGACCGCTCGCGGCACTTCCCGGTAGCCTCAAAGCTCTGAATTCAGACGCATGGCGGCTACCCTGCCTCGAAGAAATCCTTGCTGACCCCCTCGCGCTGGCCCGCTTCCGTACGGCGTAATGCGTTCCGCCCCATGTTGGTTCTTGCACCGCGAAGCCGAAAGGCCAAAATTCTCGAGAAGAGGCCCACAGTAGCTGCAGGTACGCAATTGAGATCGCCTGGCCACCGGACGTTGTCGGGCACGCGCTTTTCCAGCACTGGTTCCGCTTTGCGGCCGTCGCGCCGACTCGGGCCAGCCGTGGCGCGCGCGCCGTGCGCAATGTCCGTTGCTCGGTGCCGCTGCCCCGTTACAGCCCGACCTTCTTCCGCTCCTTGCTACAAATGGAGAACGCGGCCCTCGTCGCAAAGGGCCTGACTGGTCGGTCCGGTTTCCGGAGCCACCTCGCCGAGGGGCAGCGTGCAAAGGCGCTAGCCACAGGCAGCGCTAGAGCCACTAGCCCGCTGCGGACAAAAGCCGGCTCACCCCGACGCCCGGATGTGGATGGCCTCCCCCGCAACACAGAGTCAGGAGAGTGAACCAGTGCGGCGTCCCACGTTGCGCCGTCTGCGCCTGCACGCGGTCGACGCACCACCCAAGCACGTACCGCTCAACCCCGGTGTGAAGCAATCCAGATACCGCCAAAGCAAATGAAACTACGTCCCCGAAGTGACCGAAGTGAAACGGCGCAAGTGGGGGAGCCAACGGGGCACGCGGTCGCAGTACGCGCGGTACTCTTCTCCGAACCGCTGGCGCAACTCCGGCTCTTCGACAAGGACGACCAGCAAGTGGGCTGCTGCGCTCAAGAGCGCCGCGTACGCGAACAACCCCAGGCGACCGAAATAGAAGGCCTCACCCCAGATGGCTGCTAGCTCTCCCGCCATGATCGGGTTGCGCAGGTAGGCATACGGGCCCGTGGTGACCAGGCGCGCCGGTGCATCGAGGGGAAATGGCGTGCCGCGGCCCCGGCGGCTGAACACGTCGAGGCAGACCACCCACAAGAGAACTCCAGCAACGAACAGCACCAAGCCCGCGGCACGCGCTGGCCAAAGAGGACGCGGCACCCGCCGGCGCTCAATGGAGGCAGCCAGCCAGGGAAGTGCGACCAGGAAGACCGCGAAGAAGACCAGGGCGTTGAGAATCGACTTCGCCCACAGGGCCGCGAGGCTTCTCGTCGTACTGGGGCGAACAAAGCGGAACCGCGTAACCGAGGGTGGGGGTTCTCGCGACACGCTGCGCCTCTCCCCGTGCCGGCATGCAGCAACCGCCGCCGTGACCGGCGCGCGCGTCTCCGCCGGGGCGCCGCTCGCGC
>JBBIUR010000104.1:0-12575 GCA_037440145.1 Myxococcales bacterium
AGCCCGCCGCAGCGAGCGCCCGCCGCGCCGAGTCCTTCCTGCCCGCAGCAGCGCCGGCACCTCCCATGCCTGAGCCCTCAGGGGCTAGCGGATTTCGGCAGGCTCCTGGCTGCCCCATCGCGGATGCGCCCGCAGGGCACGGCGGCGAGCCCGGCGGGGCGAGAAGCGAGGACCCGCAGCCGCGGCGCCGTCAGAACTCCTCGGCGGGCTCCTCCGTGTGGTACATGATTGCGATGACCTGCCGTTTCGGATCGTTCGGGTCCTGCGCAATCACGATGTTCGTGATCAATTGGCCTTTTTTGAAAGAGAGGAACGATTGCGTCTGCGTTTCGTACTGTTGCGTTAGCTCGTAGCCGTTAGCTTTGAGCTCCTTTTCGTAAAAGCGATAGATTTCCGGGGCCGGAGCCGAAGAGCCGAACAGGACATTTCGCCCCTCTCCGCCCATGCGCTGCACGGTGATCAGGTTGGCGCCAGCGTACACCGGGACATCGCGAGGGAAATTGTCCGGGAGCGTCAGTTCTCCCGCCGGAGTCGGCCCAACCGGCGCGGTGGGTGTCTCTAGAGTAAGGCGGGCTACGGTAGGGCTCCCTGTCGGGAGTGCAGCGGCGCGCGGACTCGCGGCGGGCGTCGAGACGGTCGCCTGGAAACCAGGGGCCCGCGTCGGCAGCGCTCCCAGCTGGGGGGGAGCTTCCCGCTGGCACGTGCACGATGAAAAGCAAAGGGCGGCCGCAAGCGCACCCGGCATCCAGCGGTGAACCGCGATGTTTTTCATGGCAACGTTCCTCCACAGGCCTCCGGGTCAGCGTTCCGCGTCTCCGAATATACGAAACCGCAGGGAAACGAAACTCCCGAGGAGACCACGGTTCCCCCGAGCGCCGTTTCGGGCGGGTTGTCGCAAGGAGGCATCGGTCTCAGCCGCTCGAGGCCCTGACGGACGGCAGGAGGGACGAGGTCCCCGCCGCCCGTTCCTCTTCACGGAGCTGCGCCGTTTGCGGAATCTGGGCAACCCTCGTATTGGCACCGTGCGGCAATACTGCTACTTTCGCGGTCGCAAACGCAGGCCGGACTCAGGCCTGACCATCTCGATGCTTGGCGCAGTGCCCCCTTCCTCCGAGCCATCGCGAAGCGGACCGCATCCGGGCGCGTGCTGCGCAGCCCGCATATGAAAGAGCGATATTGCAGCCAGTGCGGGGCGGAAATCCTGCCGGGCGCCCGTTACTGCGCCGGATGCGGCCGCAGGCTGGGGACGGCGCAGAGCGGCACCAGCTATCGCACGCCGTGGGCGATTCCCGTCGCGACGCTCGCTGTAGCTGCATTGGGTGCAGCGGTGGGTGCGATTTTTCCCGTCCGGCCCCCCTCTGTCCCGGGCGCGGAGCGGCAGGCGGCGATCCCTCCGGGTCATCCCCCGCTGGAAATCCCCGCTGAAGTGAAACGGGCCATTGCCGAGGTGCGGCGCCAAGCCGATGCCGCGCCGGAGGATTTGGAGTTGTGGACCCGCCTGGCGGGGATGCAGTACCGGGCGGGGCAGTTCGATTCGGTTTATCTGGAGCAGGCGGAGGCTTCATACCGCCACGTTTTGGAGCGCGATCCGAAGAACCTCGAGGCATTGCGCAATCTGGGCAACATCGCGTACGACCGGAATCGGCACGCGGAGGCCATCGAGTTCTACCAGCGGTATCTCGCTGAGAAGCCGGATGACCTGAACGTGCAGACCGACATGGCGACGATGTACCTGGCCAGGGGCGATGCCGAGGCGGCGATTCGCGGGTACGAAAAGGTGCTCGCTGCAAAGCCCGACCAGTTTCAGGCCCTGTTTAATCTCGGGATCGCCCACAGCTCGCGCGGGGAGCTGGAACAAGCGATGGCCGCTTTGGGAAAAGCCAGGAGTGCGGCCCCCGACGAACTGGCGCGGCGCGCCGTGGACCAAGTGATGGCGCGCGTGCGCGCCGGGTCCAGTGCACCTGGTAGAGGCAAAGACGGGAGCCGCGAGGGGTCGAAGCGGCAGGACCCCCTGCGGGCGGCGATCGAATCGGTGTTCCGGACGCATCCGGTGATCGCGGCGAAACTGCAGTCGATCGAGTGGACGGCGGAGCGAAAGGCGCGCGTTGTCGTCCGCGATTTTCCCATGGAACAGATGCCCGCGGAGGTGCGCCAGCAGTTCACGCTCCGATTGCAGGAGAAAATTCGAGAAGCAAAGGGCGCACACGGGGAGCACGGGCCAGTGGTGGTGGAAATCGTCGATGCGGGGTCGCTCGCGGTGATGGAGACGATTTCGAACTGAGCAGTGGCATCCAAGCTGTTCTCGCGCGAGTTTTTTGCCCGCGACGCGGTTTGCGTGGCTCGAGAACTTCTCGGGGCGCGCCTGGTGCACGAGACCCAGGAGGGGATTGCGGTCGGGAAGATCGTCGAGGTCGAGGCCTACTGCGGGCCTCGGGACCGTGCAGCTCACTCCTTCGGGTGGCGGCGCACCCCGCGGAACGAGGTGATGTACGGCCCGCCTGGGCACGCTTACGTGTATTTCGTATACGGCCGGCACCACTGCTTCACCATCGTCGGGGCCGACGTGGGAATGCCAGAAGCGGTTCTGGTTCGCGCCGTGGAGCCGCTGCAGGGCTTCGAGCTGATGCTCGAGCGCCGGGGGCTCGACCACGCGGTGGCACCCAGTGCAGTCGCGCGCGGCCCGGCGAATATGTGCCGGGCGATGGGGATCGACCTCCGGCACAACGGGGTGGATCTTCTCCGCGGGCCCCTGCGGCTGGAGCCTGGTCCGCCCGTCCCGGCAGTGCGGATTGCGGCTTCTCCTCGCATTGGCGTCGCGTACGCTGGCCCAGACGCCCTTCGGCCCTGGCGGTTCTACGAGGTCGGCAACCCGGCGGTCTCGGGGCCGCGGCCGCGCGGGCGATAGGGCGGCCGTGGCGGGTGAATCGCAGCCGCGCCCTGAAGCTTTTGCGGGCCGGTCCCCGGAACAGCGAATTGCTTTGGCGGCTGCCCGCCCATAGAATCCGCAGCGAGGCGAACCGGTTGGCGCGACATGAAGGGCAGCGAGCCTTACTATCTGGCGATCGGCGACGAACTCGAAGTTTTTCGGGCGGCGTACGACTGTCGCCTGCCAGTCCTGTTGAAGGGCCCCACGGGGTGCGGGAAGACGCGCTTTGTCCAATACATGGCTTACGTGTTGGGCGGCGAGCGATCCAACGGGATTCCCGGGAACCTGATCACGGTTGCGTGCCACGAGGACTTGACCGGCAGCGATCTGGTGGGCCGCTTCTTGATCCAGGGCGACGAGACCGTGTGGGTGGATGGCCCGCTCACGCAGGCTGTGCGGGCAGGTGCGTTTTGTTACTTAGACGAGATCGTCGAGGCGCGGAAAGACACGATCGTCCTGATCCACCCGCTGACAGACCACCGCCGGATTCTGCCGATCGACAAAAAGGGAGAGATCTTGGAGGCACATCCGGACTTCCAGCTCGTGATCTCCTATAACCCGGGGTATCAAAGCGCGCTGAAGGACCTCAAGCATTCCACGCGGCAGCGCTTCGTGACCATCGACTTCGACTACCCCCCGCGAGACAAGGAGGCGGAGATCATCGCACACGAGGCTATGGTACCGGCGGATCTCGCCATCCAGCTAGCCCTTCTGGGGGAAAAGGTGCGGCACTTGAAAGGGGCTGGGCTGGAGGAAGGGGTGAGCACGCGACTGCTCATCTATGCCGCGCAGCTCATACGGCAGGGAGTTGCACCCCGGCGGGCGTGCACCGCAGCAATTAGCCGGTCGGTCACGGATGACTGGGAGTTGCGGCGCGCAATCGAAGAGGTGATCGGCGCTCTCTTCCTGGACTGACAGAACCCCAGGAATGCGTCTCGAATGGAAGGCGTTGGGCGGCTCTGGTTGGACCGTGGGTTTTTGTCTTCCGAAGCGGGCGCTGCGGCGCTGCGCCGATGCTTGCGGCTGAGCAGCGCTCAGTACGAGGTGATCCTCGGTTGGGGAGATGCCCTGGCAAGGCGATCGATCCGAGCCGCGCAAGGCTTTTACTGCGCGGCGCCGGAGATGGCGCTCCATTTGGGCTCCGCATTCTCCTGCTGGGTGGCTATCGGGCAGTCGCTGGTGGGCGCGGGCGGCCCCGGGGGCGAGCTGGCGCTCGCCTATTTTTCGGTCGGAGCCGAGCGCGCGGCGCGTGTGGGGCTCGGAGTCTTGCGGGAGTGGGCGGAGCTGCTCGAGCGGCTTGCAGGGAAGTCCGAGAGGCTTGGGGCGAGCCTGGCACAGGCAACTGCATCGGTTTTGGGGCGCGTGGCGTGGCCGAAAATTCGCGCCTGGGCAGAGGCGGCGATCGCGCTGCGGGAGCGGTACGGTTGGCGCGGCGAGCTCCTCGCTGACTTGTATCTGGCCGCGGGCCGGCGGGCGCTGGAGCTGCTCGACGCGGCGGATTTCGCGTCCTGGGCAGAGCTCGGAGTAGTGTTGCGGCAAGCGGGCTGGGGCGGAGACCTGTACATTGCGTTGCCGGCGAGCGTGCGGGGGTGGGGAGTTGCGGAGCGAGCCGCATATTTGCGGATCTCGTTGGCATTGGCGCGGCGGGACGCCGAGGCGGGACGCGAGTTTTACCTCGGCTGCCCCGCAGCGCTGGCCTCTTTTGCGGCGGCGCTGCGGGCGCGCTTGCTCGCTGCTTGCGAAGCAATCGCGGCGGACCCAGATGCAGTCCCCGAGCTCCTCGGCGGAATCCCGCTCCTCGGCGCGTGCATTGGCAGCATCCCAGAAGCGGAGCGGGAGGCTGCGCTGGATCTCCTCGTCGAGGTGGCGCGGGAGGCGCCAGCCGCGGCAGTGCAAATGCTGCGGGTTTTGCCGGCCGTGTTCGAACGCGCGGCGCTGGACGGGGTGCGCGCGTGGGTGCAGCGGGGTCTGGAGATCGGGGCCCGGGATGCGCGCACGGCGCGCGCATATTTCGGCTTGGAATCGCGCACGAGTTGGCGCGTGCTCTCTGGGGCGGCCACTGGCGTGGCACTGGAGGACGTGGGGGGTGTACTGGGCAAGTTCGTTTCCATGTTGAGCGGCCAGCCAGCGAGGCTCGTTGCCAGTGCTGGGCTGCATTTCTCGCTGCCGATGGAGGAGGGCGCGGGCAGACCCGAAGGCGGCGAGATTTCCCTGCCGGGGCGCATCGATTGTTTCCCCAGCGAGGAGGAGAACTTTCGCTTTTACAAAGTGCTTGCGGCCATGGCCGCTGGCAGGCGCGAGTTCGGCACCTACGAAGTGCCGCGCGATGCGATTGCAGACCCTGCGCTCAGCGCGCTGTTCTGTCTCACCGATGGATACCGCGTTGCCCGCCGCCTGATGCGGGCTTATCCCGGCCTAGCGCCGGATTTCGCGTGGGTGGCGGAGCGCCTGGTGCGTGCATGGGGCGCCGACGAGTCGGGCCGGCGTTTCCTTGACGCGCTGCTCTTGGCTGCACTGCTGCCGCCCGGGATGCAGTCTTCGGTCCCGGCCCGAGTGGCGAAAGCGGCTGCGGCGGTATCTCCTTGCCTGGCACCACTGGGAAGCCCTGAGGCTACGGCTTATGACGCATTGCGCGTCGCCGAGCAGCTCTGGGCACTTGTCGGTGGCGCGAGGCGTGAGAGGGGCGGCGCGACTTCATGTTCCGGTTTGGACGGGGCGGTACGGGTTGGCAGGGCTGCGCCGCCGCTGTCCGGCGAGCTCGAAGCGTTCGCGGCGCAGCGGGAAGCGGCAATCGCCGAGCACATGACGAACCCGGCACTGTCGGTTCGCCAGGAATGGGGAGGTGAGACTGGAGGCACGCTGCCGATCACGGCGGAGGAACTGATGCGCGTGCTGGAGGCTGGCGCAGAGCTGCGGCTCGGCCCGGGAGAGGACAACGGCGGCGAAGGCGTTGCGGTGTACGCGTGCGACCTCTCTGGGGGAATCGCCCGCGACCCGGTGGAGGAGGGGAAGCAGCGGCGGCGGGTCGAAAGCGGGGTGGGGGTGCCCGCGGGCCGCTCCTGGCGGGCGGGGCGGGAAGAAGGCCCGACTTTTCAGTACGACGAGTGGGACTACCACCTTGGCGATTACCGCCCGGCGTGGTGCCGGCTGACGGAGGTTGCGGTTCGGGGCGATACGGGAGAGTTTTTCCGGGACACACTGGCCGCGTACGCGGCGTTGGTGCCGGAACTGCGGCGACAGTTTCAGCGGATCCGAGCTGCCGGATTTCGGCTTGTGCGCGGATTCGAGGACGGGGAGGAGGTGGACTTGCACGCCGCGGTGGATGCGCGCGCCCAGGTGCGGGCGCGCCGCGCTCCATCGCCAAAGCTGTATCTGGCTCGCAAGCGCGAGGTGCGAGACGTGGCGGCGCTGTTTTTGGTCGACATGAGCGCATCGACGGACGAGCGGGTACTGGGCGCTCCGGCGCCGCAACGGGCCAGTCGGGAGGATCTTCGGGCGGTGCCGGCCGGGCGGAGCGCGGTGCGGGAGCAGCGCATCATCGATGTGCTCAAAGAAGCCCTGGTGGTGTTGGCTGTGGCCTTGGAGGGCGTGGGCGACGCGTACGCGATTTATGGCTTTTCGGGACACGGGAGGGAAAACGTCGAGGTGTACCCGATCAAGTCGTTCGCGGAGGCACTGGGCCCTGCCGTGCAGAGCCGCCTGGGCGGGATCGAGCCCAAAAGGAGCACCCGCATGGGTGCCGCGCTGCGACATGCAGTGCAAAAGATGGTTGGCTTAAGTTCGGCCGCAAAGTACTTGTTTTTGCTGAGCGATGGGTTTCCGCAGGACTTCGACTACGGCGAGGACCGGCGAAGCAACGCGTACGGGATTCGCGACACCGCGATGGCGCTGCGGGAAGCAGAAGCCGCTGGAATCCTTCCCTTTTGCATTACGGTCGACAAGGCGGGGCACGACTACCTGCGAGACATGTGCGAGGCCTCGCGCTACCTGGTCATCGAGGACGTGTTTTCCTTGCCGCGAGTACTCCCGAGGATTTATCAAAACGTAGTCGGAACGAACTGACTCGTGCACGTTCAGGGTCGCCGACGAGATTGCGGGATACGCGGTTCACGGAGTGCGGGGCGCTCGGCTGCTGTGCGGGGGAACGTTGCGCTCCTGGGCGGATGGCGGAGCGCTGCTGGGTTCGCTGCGGCGCTGGCAGTGGCGGCAATGGTTTTGGGATGCGGCGGGGATTGCCGCGTGCTGCTCAGCGGCGGGCTGTCGGTGACCTGCGCAGAGCAGCCGCCTGGCCCGGGCGATCCGGCCTTTGGGCAGTTCGGAGAGATCTTCGTCGAGGGGGGTGGGGGATTGCGTGTTTGGGTGGGAATCGGCGATGCCAGCGCTGCCGAAGATTTCCGAGCTCTTTGCTCCGGCCCCGACTTCTTTTGGATCGTCGGGATCGTGCTCGTAGCGACGGATCGCAGGGACGGTTTTTTCTTCGATCCCGAGACTGTGCGGGCGATCTCCAGCGTGGGCGAGGACATGCAGACAGAGATCGACCGGATCGCTGCGGACCCACCTTCCTTCGCCGGTAGCGGCAGGGTCTGGGCAGTGCCAGCGCGCATTGCGGCGGCGGAAAACCTTCCGGGGCTGCGCGTCCCCTGCGGTTGGGAACGGGTCGGGCTTAGGAGTTGACGTGGCGCTTGAGCGTGTTAGGAAAGCGCGCGAGTGCGGATGCGGGATCGATGAAGACGGTTTACGTTTCGGTTTTCCCCACGGTTCTGCACCGTCATGACGACGGCGAAATTGTGAGCGTTCGGCTCAAGCGGCAGCGCGGCCAGCACTCCGTGGAGTGTCCGGGGTGCGACACGCTTTTCGTGTACCGCAAGCCGCGGCCGAGCAATATGCCGCATTACCCATCGCCGTTGCTGCGCAATGCAGGGCGCAATTTCGACCCGGGCGATGGAAGCGGATAGTGCGCGGGCAGCAATGGTGGTGCGAAGCAACCGGGAACTGGCCGAGGAGAACCGGCGCATTCGCACGCTGCGGATGATCGTCGACGCGGCGGCGGTGGTGCTGCGGCACCGGCCGCTTTCGCGGGGCGAAGCGGAAGAGCTCGTGCGCGCCGTGCGCGCGCAGGTTCTCGAGCTCTTCCCCGGGAAGGAAGCGACGTTCGACCTCATTTACGGAGCCCGATTCCGGCGGCTGATCGAGGAGCGGTTTGGCGCCGGCTGAGCGCAGGGCTTTGGAGAGACCGCGGTGGGGCACGGCGGAGGGGGGGGCTGGTGTGTGCGGACTCGGGCGAGATTGACTTCGCTAGCAGCGGGTGCACAATGCGCCTCCAAGTGGGGCGGGCACGGGGATCGGCGATGCGCTTCTGAGTCGGAGGCAGAACGGGGAATGAAGGGGGTTGCGAGAATCGCATTTCCGGGCGGCGCCCTTTTCATTCCCGTGAAAACGCCTTACGAGCGAGAGCTTCTTTTCGAGCACGTGGCTCTGTACGCGAAGCGGCACGGCCGAGTGCGGGTGGAGCTGAACCGAAAAGAGTGCGTCGTGAGCGTGTCGCTCGAGCCGGTGCAGCGGTGTAGCCTCTGCCAGCGACGACTGGACAGCTTGACGTACGCTCTCGGCGGACGGTCGCTCTGTGGCCAGTGCGCTCGCCGCGATTTGCGCTGAGGCACGCGGGTCGCCGCGTGGATGGCGTTGCGGCCGCGGGATGGGGGAATGGGGGGCCGGAACGCAGGGCGAAGGGGTGTCGCTTTGCCCGGGCGGAAACCGGCGGGCAGGGCGCTGCTCGGTGCCGCCCTCGTGCTTTGGACCGCTTGCCAAACGCCGCGCCCGCTCCCGTACATTCCAGCGAAGCTCGAAAATTGGCCCCAGCCGTACAAGGGTCACCCGGGCGTCCGGGTTGAGGTGTGCCAAGCGGGTTGGCTGGAGGTCCCTGCGCGGCTGCTCGGGCCGGGCGGGTCGATCGCAACGGGCCGGCTGTTAGATGTCCTGGTGTTTGTGATTCGGCATCCGAGAGGGCTCATTCTCTTCGGGGCGGGTCTGAACCCGGAAGTCGCAAAAGAGCCGGAGCGCCGCCTCGGCTTTTGGCTGTCTGTTTTCACGCGCCCAGCAGGAGGTGCGCGCCAAGAAAACTTGGCGGCGTGCTTGCGCAGCGGCGGCTTCGAGAAGGTTTCGCACATCGTGTTGCCTGATCTTCGGTTTCCACACACGGGTGCTCTCGAGAAGTTTCCCCACGCGCGGGTGGTGGTGTCGCGGCGCGAGTACGATTACGCTCGATCGGGTTCGCGGTCCGGTTACCTGCCGAGCGATTACGACGAGGTGCAGCACTGGGAGCTGATCGAGTTTCCGGCGGATGCGCCTCTCGGAACGTTTCGGTCGCATGTCGACCTTTTCGGGGACGGGAGCATCGAGATCATCGACGTCAAGGGGCACACGCCGGGAGCCATTGCGCTGCTGGTTCGGGCTGCGCCAAGGCCTATCCTGTTAGCTGGGAATCTGGTGCCGACGGGCGAGACCCTGCGCTCGGCGGCGCGTCCGGTTTCCGTGATCGACGTGGACGCCTGGTGGGATGCGTTCTGGCGTTTGAAGAAAATGCAGCAAATGGTCGGAGACCTTGCGGTGCTGCCCGATCACGATATGGCAGCGGTACGGGCAAGCTTGCCCGAGGCGCCGGTTCGGGCGTCTCCCGCGCCTGTTCCGACACCTACGCCGCGAGGCTTCCCGTGGGGGATTTTCCGGCTCGAGGGGGCGGGAACCCAAGGCAGCTAAGCTCAGCGCGCCGCCGCGGCGAGCGGGTTGTCTCCCCCGTCTTCGTAATCCTCGTCGAAGTAGTACAGGCCCACCACGACCCGTTTCCTGCGCCCACCCGGGGCCGCTGGATTTCGGTCGCGATCGTAACGCGCGAGGTGTGCGCTCAGTTGTTCGAGAAAGCTTCCGCCGGCGGTCCGAACGTGGCGCCGCACGTCCGAGATCCCGTCGCTCCCTATGTTATCGTAGTGGACCTTGCGCTGCAGGAACGCCTCCTCGTCTGGGGACTCGATGTTATGCGCAATTGCGGCAATCAATTCGGAAGCATCGGCTCCCAGGATGGCGATTTTTTCCGGCGTGCCGGCGGCGGGGACGTACGCTCGCTGGAGGAGACGCACTCGGCCATCGGGCGTCAACTCGACCGTTCCCACCCGGATCAGCTCGTCCGCCACCGCTCGGGGGGGGATATCGCCCCCCACCTCGGCCACGAGGGACACGAAGCTGGGGCTCCCGGGCGGCGCTTCATATAGGAGGGCGAGGGGTTCGCCTCGATCGTCCCGGTATCTGGACTCGGTGACCCACCGGCTGATCACGCGCGTGGCAAGACCGTAGTCCAGGTGGGCGGTGGGGGATTTCTCCTGAACTCCCCGGCGACGGAGGCTACCGACTTCTTTTCGCGTGATGCCGGTCACGAGCGCAATGCGGCTATCCGTTTGTTTTTTGAATGGCAAGGAGAAATCGGTGGCAGCAACTTCTACGTATACCTGTTTGCCGATGCGGGCGAAGGCGGGGAAAGGGAGTCCGTGCGCAATCAGAAGGCGAACCAATGGCCGCAAGATCGCGCGGGCTGCGGCAATCAGTTCCTCTCTGGATTCTTCGCGAGATTGCTCATTCGGCATTGGGCGTGTGGGGAATTCTAGACTCCCCACACGCCTTTTGCGCACAAACGAATGGTGAGGACAAGGCCGGGCGGGTGCGGGCGCCCGCCGGGCGGTTCCTCAGTGCGCCACGACCAGAGGGAAGGTGATCTGCGTCACGGCGCGCACGGGCACTGCGGGCTCGGCCTCGGATTCCTCCGGAGGGGACAAGGTGGGCAGGCGGCGGACGCGCACGAGCGCCGGAAGATCGGTCACGGGTCCGCCCAGCAGCACTGCCGTTGCGGTAAGGTGCCCATAGCCAACTGCTTCCACCTTGCCGAGGAATGGCCCGGCGGAGGTGGTCGCATCTTTTAAGTCGGAGGCGAAAACGTACGAGAGCCCGTTAGCCGGAACTGCAATCTCTGCCCCGCCGACGGGCTCGCCGTGTTGATTAAACGCCCGCATCTTTACCTTCGCGGCGGCGTTGCCGAGGTTGGTGAAGATCAGTGCGGTGTCCAGGGGACGGTCTGGCGACTGTTTGATAGCGTCCGGCAAGTCGCCTTGAGCCCAGGCACAAGGGCTTCCGAGCAGTGCAGTACCGAAGAGAGCCACAACTGCAAGCCTTTGAAATTTCATTTGATTACTCCTGTTTTTGTCGGCCCAAGCGGTGCTTTGGAATTCCCCGGCCCTGTCACCGGGCAAGCGCGCGACCGCCGGGGGCGACCGAACCTTTGTGAGATATTTGGGCTCTGTAGCCCACGGCATATTTGGCTTATATATCCCAAATCGATTCGAGTCAACCGCGAATTGGCCGGTCGCATAACCATCGGGTGCCGCGCGGCTACGTACCGGCGGTACCTGTATACGCGCGCCTCAGCGGGAGTGCATTTTTGCGCCCCGGGGTCGCTGCGAGCTGCTCAGCGGAGACGGCGGCGAGTTGCGCTAGCTTGCCGGAGCAGTGTATCCAAAGGTCGCGATCGAGTGCGGGCGATGGATGCGAATCTGAAGGGCAGGGGAGCAATCGTGGGCTTGGGAATCACCAAGCAGGGTAAGGTGTACGATTTCAACCACATGGGGTTCGCGATTGAGGCGGTTCGGCTCGCCCTGGCCGACGCGGGGTTGCGCCGCGAGGACATTGACGGGTTACTGCTCAATCCGGGGCTATCGTGGAACGACCAGGGAATGGGTTCCTTCCAGTTGCAGCAAGCTCTGGGGCTGCGCAACCTGCGACTTTCGGCCACGATGAACTGCGGCGGGGCTACAGCGTGTGCGATGGTCCAGCACGCCGTCCAGGCGATCGTTGCCGGGATGTGCCGCACCGTGGTCTGCGTCTTTTCCGACGCACCGCTCAAGCCGCCGCAGCCCAAGCCCGCTGCGGAGAAAAGCGCCTCGGGCGGCTCTGCTGGCGCGTACGCGTTCGCCCGTGGTCTGGACGCAGCTTACGGGCAGTTCGGGGTAAACGCCGCGTACGCTATGGTTGCCCGCCGCCACATGCACTTGTACGGCACGACGAACGATCACCTGGGGGCGATTGCGGTTGCCCAGCGCCAGTGGGCGAACAGGAATCCAATGGCGCAATTTTACGACAAGCCGCTCACGCTGGCGGAATATCACCGGTCGCGGTGGGTCGTGGAGCCGTTTCACCTTTACGATTGCTGCCTGGTATCCAATGGAGGCGTTGCGGTCATCGTGACGTCTGCGGACCGGGCGACGGATCTGAAAAAGCCCCCCGTCTACGTTTTAGGCATGGGGCAAGGCCATCCGGGCGGAGAGCCCATCGAGACCCTGACTTCGGGTGCAGTGGTTTCGAAAGAGATTGCTTTTCGGATGGCCGGCGTTTCGCTCGCGGATATCGATGTGGTTGAGCTGTACGACTGCTATACGTTTACGGTTCTGGTCTGCCTCGAAGACTACGGCTTCTGTGGCAAAGGCGAGGGAGGCCCCTTCGTCGCGGACGGGAAGACCGCTCCCGGTGGCAGCTTGCCGGTGAACACGGGTGGGGGGCAGCTATCTTCGTTCTACATGTGGGGCATGACGCCGCTTTCCGAGGCGGTCAT
>JBBIUR010000105.1:0-12369 GCA_037440145.1 Myxococcales bacterium
GGACCCGGCGAGGGCATCACCGGGCACCGGTGAAAAGGTGCAGGCGCACCCCCGGCTGGGTGACCAGCCGGTGCGGTAAACCCCACCCGGAGCAAGACCAATAGGAGGGCAGCGTGGCCCGCGCAGCCCTCGGGTAAGTCGCCCCGAGCTTAGCGAGCAATCGCTAGCCCAGAGGAATGACCGCTGCCCCTCCGGGTGCTACGGAGGGGGACAGAATCCGGCTTACAGACCTCCTCTCGCCCACCTCCCCGCTCCGCGGGGATGACGAGTTCCGTGGCCCGCACTCACCGGGGGGCGGGGTGAAACGCGGGCGAACCGCGCGCAACGCGTGCCCGGCACCGCGCGCGGGTGCGCCCCTCGGATGGCGCGGGGAGTAAAAGCTCGTGTTCTCGAAGCCCAGCCGTGCCCGAGCGACGCGGGCCACGCCGCCAGCCGGGGACCAACCCCATTTTCCACGACCGGCGCACCCCTTTTGCCGGCCTCTAAGGTTGTCTCGGCCTATCCCCTCGCTCGGAGCAGCGCTGGCGAGGGTGCTGGGAATGCGGTTACGGGGTCGCCGGGGGGGCGTCTCAACCGGCCCCCACGGGGCCAGTGCCCGACGCTTAACCTCCCGGCCAGCAGACAGCACAGCACGTCCCCGAACCGCGTCTGGACAGCCTTTTGCCCTCGCACCCGGGTAAGAGCACTTTGCGCCTTGACTTCCAGACGTGATCCGATGCATAAGGCGGGTGGGTGGTAGAGAATGGGGAGCGGTGGTTGAATGATGGCAGCATAGACCAAAAAAGATGCTTCGCGGCATCTGCGAACACGCGATCGACAGCAAGGGACGCTTGAGCGTGCCGGCGAAGTTTCGGGACTTCATCCTGGCCGGTGATGACGACCGACTCGTCATCACCAACTACCACGTCAACAAGAGGCGCTGCCTGCACGCCTACCCGTACCGCTTTTGGCTCGAACTGGAGGAGCGCGTCGCCCGGTTACCGCAATTTCAACCCGCAACCCAGGCCTTCCAGACCTACTATATCGGGGCTGCTCACGACTGCCAGCTCGACAAGCAAGGCCGCATTTTGCTCCCCGCAACGCTGCGCGAGTACGCCGGGCTCGACCGCGTGGCCGTGCTCGTCGGGGCTACCACGAAGTTTGCCGTCTGGAACCCCGACACCTGGAGGGAAATGAAGGGCGAGTCCGAAGAGCTCATGAGCGATCGCGCGCTGCTCGCGAGCTTGGGCCTGTGAGCATGAATCCGCGGACGGCGTTCAACGGGTGGACCCAGCGCTTGGACGGCGCGACCGCGGCGCTTGTGCGCCCTGCCAACGTTGCCGTTGGCTCCCGAGCGCGCGTGCGCGCTTTCTGCCAGCGACTCCTTCCGGCGGGCCTCCTACTTCTCGCGGCATCTCTGCTTTCCGTGTGGCTCCGCATTGCCCTGGTGCGCGTGGCGTACCGGCTCGATGCAATGAAGCACGCGGTGGAACAGTTGGAACAGGAACGGCGCGAGCTCGAGCTCGAGAGGACTGCCGCCGAGTCGCCGCGCCGGCTCGCGGAGCTCGGCCGCCCCCTGGGCCTGGGGCCCGCTCGCTGGAGCCGGGAGGTGCCGCTGCCATGAACCTCGCTCCCGCGCGCGCTCGCATTCTCGCGGCGGTTGCTGCTTTCGCCGCCGCATTCGCCCTCGTGATCGGCCGGGCCGTACAGCTTGCGGCAATCGAAGGCGCGTCCCTCCGAGCGCGGGCAGAGCGCCAGCAGTTCCAGCGCATCGCGCCCCAGCGAGCGCGCGGGAAGATCTTGGACCGCAACGGCGAGCCGCTGGCCCTCAGCGTTCCCGCCGGATCAATCTATCTCCGCCCGGGGCAGTTCGCCGCACCCCCGGAGGCCGTTGAGCTCCTCGCCGCCGCCCTCCGGCTGGACACCGGCCGTCTCCTCGCTCTGGCGCGGCGCCCAGCGCCGTTCGTCTGGCTGAAGCGGCGCGCCACGCTCGATGAGCGCGCGGCGGTGGAACGATTGGGGCTTCCGGGAGTAGGCATCGAAAACGGCTCGCGGCGGTTCTATCCGCACGGCGATCTGGCCGCGCAGCTCCTGGGCTTCACGGGTGTCGATGGAAACGGGCTCGAGGGAGTGGAGCTGCAGTATGACGCGGCACTGCGCGGCGAAGAAGATGGTGGGGTGGTGGTGGAGCGGGACGCGCACGGGCGCCGAATGTTGACCGACGGCATTCGGCGCCCGGTGCGGCGTCAGGGAGGCCGGGTGGAGCTCACGATCGATGCCGCGCTGCAGCACGTGGCCGAGATCGAACTGGAGCGCACGGTGACGGAATTCGCTGCAGCCGGTGGAGTTGCAGTGGCCATGGATCCCACCACAGGCGAGATCCTCGCCTTAGCGCAGGTCCCGCGCTTCGACCCCAACGAACCAGGCGCTGTGGAGCCCTCTCGGCGCCGCAACCGCGCCGTCACCGATTCGTTCGAGCCGGGTTCGACGCTCAAACCGTTCGTGGCCGCCGCGGCGCTGGAGGCCGGCCTCGCGCATCCTGACGAGCGAATGTTCTGCGAGCGCGGGAGATATGCCGTTGGCCGCACCGTCGTCCGCGACCACGAATCCTACGGATGGCTCACTCTGGCCGAAGCTGTGCAGTTCTCGAGCAACATCTGTATGGCGAAGGTCGGAGAGCGCCTGGGCCGCGAGCGACTCGGCGCCGGGCTGCTGCGTTTCGGGTTCGGTCTACTCACCGGAATCGACCTGCCTGGGGAAGCACCCGGGCTCTTTCCGCCGCCCGCTCGCTGGGGCCGGATCCACGTGGTCACGGCAAGCTTTGGGCAGGGAATCTCCGTGACCGCGATCCAACTCGCGCGCGCCTTCGCCGCGCTGGCCAACGGTGGAGCCCTGGTGCGCCCCTTTGCGGTCCGCCGGGTCACCTCCAGGAACGGAACTGTGATCGAAACGCACCCGGAGATTGTAGGCCGCCCGATCTCCGAGGCGACCGCGCGCACCGTCACCGCGATGCTCGAGCGCGTGGTTGCCGCGGGCACCGGAAAGAAAGCCCAGATCCCCGGCGTGCGCGTGGCAGGCAAGACCGGCACCGCCCAGAAGCCCGACCTGCATCGCAGGGGCTACTCTCCGCGCGACCGGGTCGCGTCGTTCGTCGGCTATGCCCCTGCGGAAGCGCCCAGGATCTTAGTCGCCGTCGTGATCGACCGCCCGCGCACGGCCACGTATGGGGGCACGGTGGCCGCGCCGGCTTTCCGCCGCATCGCCGAATACGCGCTCGAGGCGTCGGGGGTACCCAGAGACACACCGGCGCCGCCCCTCGAGGTGGCGCCCGCCACCTCACCCCCCGTGCCGGTGGCGCTCCATCCGGAGATGCCGCTGGCGGATCGGGGCGTGCCCTCGGTGCTCGGGCTCGGGATGCGGGATGGCGTTGCGCTCTTGCGCGACGCGGGGTACGTGCCGCAAGTGGAGGGTTGGGGAGTCGCCCGCGAGCAGGATCCAGCGCCGGGAACCGAGGCGGAAGCGGGGAGCCGGGTCCGAGTGCGATTTGGCTGCGACCCTTCGTAGCGCTATGACACACTGCAGCAGGCCGGTGCGGTCCGCAAACCCCATGGGTTGGACTCTCGGAGAAATTGCCGCCGCAACCGGGGGCCAAATGGTTCGCGGTGACCCCAGCGCGTTCGTGCCGCGGGTCGCCACCGATTCGCGCGACCTTGCTCCCGGCGCGCTCTTCTTCGCGCTGCGCGGCGCGCGCTTCGATGGCCACGATTTCGTGGCCCAAGCGCTGGAGCGCGGTGCCTGCGGGGCGGTGGTCAGCCGCGAAGTGGCCGCCCGCCGCGGCGCGCTGCTCCGCGTGGCCGACACCGAGCGCGCACTGGGCGACCTAGCGGCGGCCACTCGCCAGCGGGCAGCAGTAAAAGTCTTCGCGATCGCGGGCAGCAACGGGAAGACGACCACCAAAGAAATGCTTGCCACCATCTGCGCGCAGCGCTGGCCGGGAAGCGTGCTGAAGACTCCGGGAAACCGCAATAACCTGATCGGGTTGCCGCTCACCCTACTTGACTGGAACGGCGAGTGCGTCGCCGTGCTCGAGATGGGGATGAATCGCCCCGGCGAAATCGCGCGCCTCACTGAGATCGCCCGCCCCGACTGGGCTGCGGTCACGCTCGTGAGCGAGGAGCACCTGGAGGGCCTTGAAAGCCTCGAAGGGGTTGCCGCCGCCGAAGGGGAGCTCTTCGCGGGGTTGCCGCGGCACGCGGTCGCCGTGGTGAACGGGGACGACGCGCACGTGCGCGGTCAGGCCGAGCGGTTCGCGGGGCAGAAGGTGTTCTTCGGCTCCGGCACGGCCATCCGGGCGGAGCACATCGCCGAGCTCGGATTCGACGGCCTCGCCTTCGACCTCCGAATCGAGGGACGGCGCCGTCGCGTGCGCCTGCGGCTTCTGGGTCGCCACAACGTCGCAAACGCACTCTGCGCGGCTGCCCTGGCGCACGCTGCTGGCATCGACCTCGACTGCATCGTCGCTGGCCTCCAGGCCGTGCGCCCCGGAGCCATGCGGATGGAAGTGCGCCGCCTGAGAAACGGGGTGACGCTGATCAACGACGCGTACAATGCAAACCCTGGCAGCATGCTGGCCGCGTTGCAGACGCTGGCCTCGCTGCCCGGACGCTCGCTCGCCGTGCTCGGCGAGATGCGGGAGCTGGGGGTGGGGAGGTTGGACGCGCATCGCCGACTCGGCGAGCGAGCCGCTCTTCTCGGCGTCGACTTGTTGGTTGCGGTTGGGGAGGTGGCGGTGGTGGTGGCGAGCGGGGCGCATGCCGCTGGCATGCGCCCCGACTCGATCGTCACGTGCCAAACCCACGAAGAAGCCGCTCGAGCGGTGCGGGAGCGCTGGCGAACAGGTGACGTGGTGCTGGTGAAGGGGTCGCGGGGAGCGCACCTGGAAAAGGTGGCGGAGTTGCTCGAGGAGGCCGGGAATTGCCAGTGATGCTGTACCACCTCCTCGTCCCCCTCCACTCCTCCGCCACCTTCTTTAATGTTTTTCGGTACATCACGTTTCGCACCCTGCTCGCCGCCATCATGGCCCTGTGCATGTCGTTCATCTTCGGCCCATGGCTGATTCGCGCCCTGAGCGAGCGGCAGATCGGACAGGCGATCCGCAGCGACGGCCCGCCGCAGCACGCCGCGAAAGCGGGAACGCCGACGATGGGCGGAACGCTGATCCTGCTCTCGCTCGTGCTCGCAACGCTGATGCTTGCCGATCTCACGAACCCCTACGTATGGCTCGTGCTCGCCACCACTCTCGGCTTTGGAGCCATCGGCTTCGCCGACGATTGGCTGAAGGTGCGCCGCGGCACTGCGGACGGCCTCTCGGGACGCCAAAAGCTCGCGCTGCAGTTTCTGGTGGCCGGAGCGGCCGCGGCATACTTGTACTGGCGTCCCGGTTTCTCGACCGAAATTTATTTCCCGTTCTTTAAGCGGCTCCACCCCGACATCGGCTGGTTCTACGTCCCCTTCGCAGCCCTGGTCGTGGTCGGTGCCTCCAACGCCGTCAATCTCACCGACGGGCTCGACGGCCTCGCGATCGGTCCGGTGATGACGACCGGGGCCACCTACCTGGTCTTCGCCTATGCGGCCGGGCATGCGCGGATCGCGGAATACCTGCAAATCCCCTATGTGCCCGGGGCAGGTGAGCTGGCGATCGTTTGCGGCGCGCTGGTGTGCGCCGGCCTGGGCTTCCTCTGGTTCAACACCTACCCCGCGGCGATGTTCATGGGCGACGTGGGCGCCCTCCCGCTCGGCGCCGCGCTGGGCGTCATCGCCCTGCTCACCAAGCACGAGATCGTTCTGCTGGTCGCTGGCGGGGTGTTCGTCGCCGAAGCCCTCTCCGTGATCTTCCAGGTCGTCTCCTACAAGTTCCGCCGCAAGCGGATCTTTCGCATGGCGCCGCTGCACCACCACTTCGAGCTGCTCGGGTGGCCGGAGCCGCAAATCATCGTCCGCTTTTGGATCGTCTCGGTCATCTGTGCCCTGGGCGCGCTCAGCACCCTGAAACTGCGGTAAGCCATGAACCTCGCAGGCCTGCGCGTTCTCGTCCTCGGTGCCCAGCGCACGGGCCACAGCGTGAGCCGCTTTCTCTCCGCCCGGGGCGCGAAACTGCGCATTGCGGACTGCTCGGTGAGCGCCCGGACCGCCCTGGCCGCCGCGTTTCGCGCCGAATGCAGAGCCGACGACAGCCCCGATCTGCTGCGGGGGATCGACCTCGTCGTCCCGAGTCCGGGGATCCCGCGCAACCACGGCGCGCTGCGCGAGGCGCTCCGCATGGGGATCCCGGTCTGGAGCGAGATCGAGCTCGCATTCCGCTTCCTCCCCTGCCCCATCCTCGCCGTCACAGGCACGAACGGCAAAAGCACGACGACCACCCTGCTCGGAGCGATGAGCACCGGCGCGGGAATGCGCGCCTTCACGGGCGGGAACCTGGGCACGCCGCTGATCGATGCGGTCGATTGGCAGCCCGCCCCGGAGATCGCCGTGGCGGAGATCTCCAGCTTCCAGCTCGAGTGGGTCGAGACCTTCCACCCGCGCATGGCAGTGGTCTTGAATTTTTCTCCCGATCACCTCGACCGCTATGCCTGTGTCGAAGAGTACGCCGAGGCGAAAGCCATCCTCGTGCGGGCTCTGCAACCGGGCGAGTTCGCCATCCTGAACCGGGACGACGCATGGGTCTGGGGGCTGCGCCTGCAGACGCTCGGAACCGTGGTCTCTTTCGGGCGCGAGCGCGTCGAGTTCGGCGCTTTCCTCGAAGGCGGGACGGCAGTCTATTGGGGCGCCGGGACGGCACCGCTTCGTTTCTCGCTGGCGCGCACGCGCCTCGTGGGGCAGCACAACGAGGAAAACATCCTGGCAGCGTTGACCGCAGCGTGTACCTGGGGCCTCCCGCCTGCGGCAATCCAGCAGGCAATCGACGCCGCCGAGCCGCTGCCCCACCGGATGAACTTCGTCCGCGAGCACCGCGGCGTGCGCTACTACGACGACTCCAAGGCGACCAACATCGGAGCGGTGCGCCAGTCGCTCCGGAGTGTTCCGGCACCGGTGATCCTGCTGCTCGGCGGCCACGATAAGGGAGGCAACTTCCGCAGTCTTGTCGAAGACCTTCCGGGGCGGGTCAAGCATGTCGTCGCCTTTGGCGCCGCGGGCCGGCGCGTTGCCCGCGAGCTGGCAGGAGCAGTCCCAATCGCTATAGCGAGCGGCCTCGCCGCTGCCGCTGCAGAAGCCGCGCGCCTAGCGTCGCCGGGCGACACCGTGCTCTTGAGCCCGGGATGTGCCAGCTTTGACGAGTTCCGCGACTACGCCGAGCGCGGCGACTGCTTCCGCGCCCTGGTGGAGGCGCTATGAGGAGCGCGGCTGCTGCGGCGCTGCGCCGCCGACTTGTGATGCCCCGCCTCGGCCATGCCGACCTGTGGCTGTTGCTGCCCGCCGCCGCCCTGGTCGCGTTCGGCATCGTGGCGGTGCTCAACACGAGTTACTTTTATGCGGAGGACCAGTTTCGCGATCCCTTCTACTTCGTCCACCGCCACCTGGCAGCCGTGGCCATCGGCAGCGCCGCCCTCGTTTCGCTGTCGCGGGTCCGGCTCGAGGTCGTTCAAAAGCTCGCCGGACCTGTGCTGCTCGGTTGCATCGCACTGCTCGTCCTCGTGCTGATGTCCCGCGGCGGAGTCGAGCATGGCGGCGCCCGGCGATGGCTCGGGGTCGGCCCGTTCCGCTTGCAGCCGGCGGAATTCGCGCGGGGCGCACTGGTCGCCTACCTGGCGGACTCGATGGCGCGCAAGGGCGAACGGATGGCGACGGTGACCTTCGGCATCCTGCCCCACGTGCTCGCCGCGGGCGTGTGCAGCGCGCTGCTGATCGCGCAGCCCGATTTCGGCAGCGCCGTCTTGGCGTGGGCGGTGACGCTGCTGATGCTGTTCGTCGGGGGCGCGCGGCTGCGCCATCTGGCTGGCATCGGCGCGATGGCGTGCGCCGCCGGGAGTGCCGCTCTGGTCTTCTCGCACTACCGCGCGGCGCGGATCGCGGCCTATTGGGAGCTGTGGCAGCACTGCCGGGATTCGGCCTTCCAGCTCTGCCAGTCGCTGATCGCGTTCGGCTCCGGGGGCTGGCTCGGGAGCGGCCTCGGAACGAGCAAGCAGAAGATGTTCTTTCTGCCCGAAGCGCACAACGATTTCATCTTTGCAATCGTGGGAGAAGAACTTGGCTTGATCGGCGCGCTCGCCGTGGTCGCGGCGTTCGGCTGGCTCGGGGTGCGGGGGTTCCGGATCGCGCTGCGCCATCCCGACCCGTTCGGCAGCTTGCTCGCCTTCGGAATCACAGCCAACCTCTTGCTCGGCGCGGCAATCCATATGGGAGTGGTTCTCGGACTCCTGCCGACCAAGGGCTTGCCCCTGCCCTTTGTGAGCGCGGGCGGATCGGCGATGGTGGCCACTCTGGCGCAGATCGGCTTGCTCGCTGGGCTCTCGCGAAGCACCGGATGAGGCATGCGGATGGTGATTGCAGGCGGCGGCACTGGGGGACACGTATTCCCTGGCCTTGCGGTGGCCGACGCGGTGCGGCGCGCGGGCGGGAAGGTGCTCTTCATCGGCAGCGCGCGCGGCATCGAGGCGCACGTCGTTCCCGCAGCCGGCTACCCGCTGGAAACCGTTCCCATTCGGAGCGTCCGCGGCCGCGGCGTTTTGGGGGGGGCCAGTGCTGCTTGGCAAGTGCCGCGCGCCGCCGCCGCCGCGTGCTGCATCCTGCGCCGGGCACGGCCCGACATCGTCGTCGGAACGGGGGGGTATGCCTCCTTCCCCGTGGTCCTGGCGGCGTGGCTCCAGCGGGTGCCGGCGATCGTACTGGAACAGAACGCGCGCCCCGGCTTGGCCACGCGCGCGCTCGCCCCGATGGCGCACGCGGTCTGCACCGCCTTCTCCGAGACGGCCGAGTACCTGCGCGGCGCGCGCGTCATCTGCACGGGGAACCCCGTCCGGCAATGGGCGCCGCGGGGGCCCAAGCCCGCGCCAGGGACCTTTACCCTGCTCATCTTTGGTGGTAGCCAGGGGGCCCACCGAATCAACGTCGAAGCGGTTGGTGCCGTGCGCGCGCTGGCGGTGGACACCCCGGGGCTCCGGGTCATCCACCAGACGGGAGAAGCGGACAAAGACTGGGTCGCGGCGGCATACCGCGACAGCCGCATTGCCGCCGAGGTACATGCCTTTATCGACAACATGGGCGAGGCCTATGCGCGTGCCGACCTGGTGATCTGCCGCGCGGGAGCAACCACAGTCGCGGAGCTCACCGCGTTGGGAAAAGCGGCGATCTTGATCCCGTATCCGTTCGCAGCCGACGATCACCAGCGCATCAACGCCGAAGTCCTGGAGCGGCACGGCGCCGCCCTGGTGTTGCTCGATCGCGACCTCACGGCGTCTGCACTTGCCGAGCGAGTGCGCGCGCTCGCGCGAAACCCCGCACAGCTGGACCATATGAGCTGTGCCGCGCGGGCCCTGGGCCGGCCCGATGCGGCCGAGCGCGTGCTCGATGTCTGTCGGCAAGTGTTGGAGGGAAAAGCCCGTGGCTGAGCGGCCCCCGATCGTCGCTGTCGACCCGTCGCCGCGAGCTTCGGCACAGCGACCTCCCGCCGGCCCCCTTCACCGCCCCTGCTCTGTCCACTTCGTCGGAATCGGAGGTGTGGGCATGAGCGGGATCGCGGAAATCTTGCTGAGTCTGGGCCACCGCGTAAGCGGTTCCGATCTCTGCGAGAGCGAGACTACCCGGCGGCTCGCAGCGCTAGGGGCGCGCGTGTTTTACGGGCACGATCCGGTCCACGTTCCCCCCGACACCGATGTGGTCGTTCTTTCCTCGGCGGTCCACTTTTCCAACCCCGAAGTGGTCGAAGCGCGCCGGCGAAAGATCTCCGTGCTCGGGCGCGGAGAAATGCTGGGAGAGCTGATGCGGGTGAAGTTCGGCGTCGCCGTCGCCGGGTCGCACGGCAAAACCACCACGACGTCGCTGCTCGGTGCGATCCTGGCGCGCGGCGGCCTCGACCCCACACTCGTCATCGGCGGCAAGGTCCGCGCATGGCAGAGCAACGCGCGCCTGGGCCAGGGAGATCTCCTGGTGGCCGAGGCGGACGAGAGCGACGGCAGCTTTCTTGCCCTGTCCCCTGCTCTGGCTCTGATCACGAACATCGACGCAGAGCACCTCGATCATTACGGTTCTTTGGAGAACGCCCGCGCCGCCTTCGCCGCGTTCGCCAACCGCGTCCCCTTTCACGGCACCGTCGTCCTCGGGCTCGATTGCCCGAATGTGCGCGCGATCCTGCCACAGGTGCGCAAGCGCTGTGTCACGTACGGCGCGTCCCCCGACGCGGATTGGGTTGCACGCGAGATCCGCGTCCGCGGCTTGGTCACGGAGTTCACCGCGAGCTATCGCGGCCAGGACGCGGGCCGGTTCGTGGTCCGCTTGCCGGGGCGGCACTACGCAGTCAATGCCCTCGGAGCGCTGGCGGCAGCCGCGGAGCTCGGCGTTGCGCCCGCCGAGGCGAGCGCGGCACTGGCCGAGTTCAGCGGCATCCACCGCCGGTTCGAGGTCTGCGGCGAAGAAGCGGGCGTGGTGGTGGTCAGCGACTATGCGCACCACCCGGCGGAAATCCGCGCCACGATCGCCGCGGCCCGCGAGGGCTTCGGGCGCCGCATCGTCGCTATCTTCCAGCCTCACCGCTTCACGCGCACCCGCGACCTCTTTCGGGAGTTCCTCGAGTGCTTTGACGAGGCCGACTGCCTCTTGCTCACGGAGATCTATCCAGCGGGCGAGGCGCCGGTCGAGGGCGTTTCCGGCGACGCGCTCTACCGCGCGCTGCAGCGGCGCGGCCATCCCGACGTGCACTACGAAGCGGACCGCACCGCGCTGGTAGCGGCCGCACTGGAGCGGGCGCGGCCGGGCGATATGATCTTGATCCTTGGAGCCGGCAATATCCACGAAGCTGGGGCCGAACTCGTCGCGACGCTTGCGGCCCGCAAAGCGAGGGAACCGGCATGAGTCTCGGACCGATCTGGCGCCAGCGGTTCCGGGAATCCTTTGCGGGAGCCGTTCGCTTCGACGAGCCCCTGCGCCGGCACACCTCGTTCCGCATCGGCGGCCCCGCCGACGTGTGGCTCGAAGCGGCGGACCTAGCCGGGCTCCGGCAGGCCCAGCAGCTCGCCGCGGCGGCGGGGCTCCCCCTCGTCGTTCTCGGCAAGGGAACGAATGTCCTCGTGAGCGACCGCGGGCTGCGCGCTGTCGTCGTCCGCCTCGGACGGGGGTTCCAGTCGATCGAATGGGGGGCCAATGGCGCCCAGAGCCGCGTGCGGGCGGGGGCCGCCGTGCCTTTCCGCAAACTCGTCGAGGAAACCGCTCGCCGCCAGCTCGGCGGGCTGGAGTTCGCAGAGGGGATCCCGGGCAGCGTAGGCGGCGGTGTGCTGATGAATGCCGGGGCTTTCGGCGGGGATCTCTCGGCGGTCACTGCAGCGGTCGCCGGCCTTGCACCCGACGGGGAAGAAATCTCTTTGGGGCGCGAGTGGCTGCACTTCGGATACCGCCGCCTCGACCTCCCGCAGGGTTTTATCGTCACGCACGTGACGTTCGAACTCCACCCGCGCCCGGCCGAGGTCCTGCGAGCCCGCATCGAGGCAGCGCGGAAGCGCCGCCAGAGCGCGCAGCCGCAGGGCCATCCAAACGCGGGGTCCATTTTCAAAAATCCGCCCGGGCAGTTTGCCGGAAAATTGATCGAAGAGGCCGGATTGAAAGGCACGCGGTGCGGCGGAGCGCAGATTTCCGAGCAGCACGCGAACTTCATCGTCAACCTCGGCGGAGCTACGGCTGGCGATGTGAAGGCGCTGATCGACCTCGCGCGCGAGCGCGTTGCCGCGCAGTTCGGAGTGGAGCTGGAGCTGGAAGTGCACATGCTGGGGGATTGGTAGCGATGGGCCCGTGCAGTCCACTGGTGCGGCGGCTGCGGGTCGCCGCGGGGATCGCGGCGGCGGCAGCGGCGTGTGGGGTGGCGGCTCGGCAGTGGCCTGGCGCAGTGGCGGCGGTGCGCAGCCACCCGTACTTCGCCGTGGAAGAAATCTCCGTCCGGGGAAACAAGGCGCTGCGCCGCGAGGTTGTCCTGGCAGCCGCCGGGCTGCGAATCGGAATGAGCATTTGGGACGTAGACGCGAGGCAGGCGCGCGAGAACATCGAAGCGCTGGCGCGCGTGCGCCGCGCCGCCGTGGGCCGCGCAATAACCCGGCGCGGCGGCAACGCGCGGACCGAACCCCCGCCCGCGGCCCAATGCGGCCCCGACCCGGAGCACTGCGGCCGCCGGGCGGGGCGCGGGGTGGGGGG
>JBBIUR010000106.1:0-12323 GCA_037440145.1 Myxococcales bacterium
ACGGTCGGCGGGGCGAGCCCCATGAACGGATCGTCCAGCAGCAGGAGCCGTGGCTGCGGAGGACGTAAAAGCCGGAAAGCCAGATCCGGAAGTTTTTCTGCGTGGCGCCGCTCGCGTGGGACTATCGCCCCTGCGCTGTGCAGTCGTAGAGGACTCTGTGCACGGCATTCAAGCGGCAAAAAGGGCGGGGATGCTCGCGGTGGGCGTTCGGACCACAGCGCCGGAACCGGTCCTCGCAGCCGCCGGGGCTGACTTGATCGTTCCCGAGGTGGGGAAACTCATCCCAGAAGACATCCTGGTTCGCTTGCGGCGTCGGGAAGCGCCCCAGGGAGAGTGAGTGGAAAAGCGCGGGGGCGCCCCAGAGCCGCGGGCTCGGGACCGGAGACTGGCCCCACCAGGGGCAGCGCCGGGCAGCCGGAATTGGGCGATGTCACGCTCAGGGCCTTCGGCTTGACAACTGGTGTTTTGCCATTTAAGCGCTTGCTGCGGGAATCCAGGGCAACTCCGTCGGAGAATCCGGAAAAAGTCGCGGCGGTGCGAAGCGCACGCGAAGGAGGGGGTGAATGGACATCGTGAGCTTTTTGGAATCGATCTTCCGTTGGATCCACGTGGTTGCCGGAATCCTCTGGATCGGGCTTCTATACTTTTTCAACTGGGTCAACTCTGCCTTTGCGCCCACGATGGACGCCGAGACAAAGAAAAAGGTCGTTCCGGAGCTCATGCCCCGGGCCCTTTACTGGTTCCGCTGGGGAGCCGCGTTTACGTGGGTGACCGGGGTACTGCTGCTGATCATCGTTTACTACCACGGGCGCCAGCTTTGGGAGCAGCAGATTCCCCACTGGGGCCTTGGGGCCTTCTTCATGCTGGCGGTCGTGTTCTTGGGCGTTTTCGCATACGACTACCTTTACCAGAACGGACTGACGGAGCCCACAGCGGGTTTTTGGGGCGGGTTCGTTTTGGCGGCGCTCGTGGTTTTCCTGCTCAAATACCTGGGAGGGTTCAGTTTTCGCGGCTATGCGATCCACCTCGGGGCGATGTTCGGGACGATCATGGCCTTCAACGTGTGGTTCCGCATCTGGCCAGCACAGCAAAAAATCATCATGGCGACCAAAAGCGGCGAGGCTCCGGATCCAGCACTGGTGGCTCTGGCGGGATTGCGATCCAAGCACAATACGTACATGTCGGTCCCGCTGGTGTTCATGATGGTCAGCCAACACGCAGCGTGGGCAGCTCATCCGATCTGGCTCGCGCTCGTCGTGCTCGTCGCCTGGGGCATTGTTTATCATCTCTTCGGCCGCGCGGCGCAGGTCACGGGATTTTAGAGATTCTCCGCAATCCTACCGGGCCTTCGAGTAGACAAACTTCGCGCCCGCCGTTCCTCGGGCCGGCACGGTCACTTCCTGCTCCAACGTGCCCAGCACCTCGTGCCACGCCGCCACCCGGTATTGTCCGGGAGGGAGGCGCTCGAACACGGCCTCCCCTGCTTCCGATGTCACAGCGAAATACGGGTGCGGGAAGACACCCACGTACGCGCGCATCCAGGGGTGGATGTCGCAGACCACGGGAATTCCCACCTCGGGCTTGTCGAACGTCAGTTGGCGCGACGATCCTTTGCGTGCGAGCATGAAGTTCCACCCACGGACCACCTGTGGGTGTCCGTGCACGTTGTGCGGCTCCGGATCGCTATTCCCGAACTCCACCGCCTGACCCACCATCACGCCGACCACGCGCGGTTCGAACATACACCCCTTCTGGTCTATGACCACGGCAGCGGGAGGCGCGGAAAAGCTGTGCCCCTCGAGTCCCGACTTGACCCATACCAGGGCATTCTTGACGCGGCCGCCGTTCACGACCAGCGACGGATCCAGGATCGCCTCGGGATGCATGGCCGCGCACTGGGGTGCGCTCTGCATCGAGATTTCCCTTGGCGTCGGCACCGGCCCGTCGTAGAGAACTTCCACTCGAACTGAGCCCGCGGTGGACAAGTCGACCGGGCTGCCGGGCGGCGCCTCGCGGGCCGGCGGCTCCGAGCGAGAACAGCCAGCGGCGAGAAAGCTAGCGAACACCAGCACGGCTCCGCACTTCCAGCCCCACGCGGGCGGTTTTTTCATTTTCCCCATGTTCCCGATGCAAGCCTCGGAGCTCGGCAATCGCGGCCGGCCTCTCTAGCATGGATCCGGTTTGCCGGCGATCGGCTCGGTGCCAGCACCGGAGCGCCGCGTCCTTTGCTCGCGCCACCTAGCTCGCGCGGCGCGCTAGGAGCGCGGAGATCCGGAATCCCGTTCGCACGGCGATCGTAAAGGGTTTACCCCAACTGCCGAAGCTGAGTCGGCCGAGAGCTTGCCGCGCCACGGCCGCGAGCTTTGCGTCGCCCGTCATTCGAGCCACATACGCGACCGCCGGGTAATAACGCGGGTCTTTTGGCCGCTTTTCGGCGATCGCGGCGGCGTAGGTCCGGAGCCACGCTTCGATCTCCGGATCGTTCGAGATCGCGTGCACGTAGGCGAGCCCGTCCGCCAGGATTCCCATCTTCCAGCCGCCCGGCGCCCTCGCCGGGCCATGAGCTCTGAGGCCGCGCCGCGCGTATTCCACGGCTGCTCTGCGGTATCGCTCTTCCCCCAGCGCGCCGTACGCTGCCGCCAGGGCGAGCGCCGGCCAGCCGAATTGCCGCGGATTTCCCACCACCGGGTTCGAGATCCTGCGCGCGAGGTATTCCGCGATCCCCGCGGCCGCTTCGCGCGCGCGCTCGTCCCCCGTCAGAAAATAATAGGACAGCAGGCCTTCGAGCCAGGTGTGGCCCAGGTCGATGCCCCCAAGCTCCACCGCGAAGTGCAGAGGATTCTTCGGATGATTCATGCCGGCCCAGGGAGCCAAGCGTCCCGAGTCGTGGATGCAATCTACATCCGCGTAATGCCGCCCTGCCGCGACGAGGTGCGTAAAGACGTCCGGCCTTCCGGTTGCGGCAAAGAGGAGGGCCAGGGCCTGGGTGAAATCGTATTCTTGGTTGCCCCACGCGTCGCAGCCCTTGGTATTGTCGTGGTATCCGGGAAAGTTCCAGTCGCCCCAGTGGAACATGCCGTAGAACCCGATCCGCGGGCGCTCTTTCTCTGGCGGCGGGCATTGCACTTGCCCGCTGTCATCCCAGCGTTCCGTCTCGGCAGTCCGCACCACGCGCTCGAAGGACGCCGCAGCTTTTTCAATTAGCCCGGTTGCCTCCTGCGGGGGCGCCGCGTTCGGCAGGGCATCGGTAACGAACGTCCACTTCGGCTCCGGGTACGCCACCACGCTGCCTGCAGGCATCGAGGGATACCCGCCTTCCGCCGCCGGCCCGAACGCCAGAACGACCTCATGCGTCTTTGCCGAGCCCGCACCTACCTTTGCCCGGCCGCCCGCGGGGGACCACAGTTCATACGTGACATGGTCTCCCGCGATCGTAATCGCTTGCGGGTACTCTTGCCAAAAGAAAGGCGCGTGCACTGCCACGGCGACCTCGCGGCCGCGAATCTCGAACCAGCCCGCGAGCCGGCCCAGCTTTGTCGACTCGCCTGCTCGAAACTCGACACTATCGGGCTGGGCGAAAACAAACCCCGAGGGCGGTGCCTTCCCTTCCAAGGCACGCCCGCCCTCGAGTGCGGCGCGGTAACTCGGTTGGGGCCCGAGCGGTACCGGAAGCTGCAGCGCGATGCGGTCGAGGAACGTGTACTCGGCATTGAGAACATCGACAAACGTGTGCAGGATGCGAACGAACGACTGGCCTGCATAAGCGAAGATCCGTACCCGATATGCGAACCCGTTCTCGTAGCGGCCCTCCAGAACGATCTGCGCTACTAAGGGACCCTCTTCGACCAAGCGAACCGCGCTCGGTGCCGCTGCCGGGATCTTCTTCCCGTCTGCCTCCACCCAAGTCACCGCCGTGCCCGGCACGATCGCCACTGTCCCGACCCGCGCGTTTTCCAAAATCCCGAACCGCCCCTTCGGCACCGCGAACCGGAGCGCCCCGGTGTCCACGTCGATGGCGCGCGCGAGGTCCTTCACGCGCACAGCGGTGTGCGGCGGTACGGGCGTACCCGAGCGGAGGGCGAATCGGCGCTCGCCTCGCGCGTCCAGATCCGCCTGGAAATGGACCAGCAGCCACCGCGCACTGCCGTCCGGCCAGCGAGCCAGAAGGCGGGTCTGTGCCGGAACAGGGCCACCAGTACCCGTCAACGTCACCGATGCGCCCGGCGGCAACCAGCCGCGCGGCAGCGGCACCCCTGTGGATACCGGCCACGAGCGCCGTGCGTATCCGAGCACCTCGCGCACGACCACGACCGGCGCCCCCCCATTCCCGCTGCCTCGCGACCCCTCCGCGCGCGGCGCACTGCCGCCCACCCCACGCGGGCAGCCGGCGAGAAAGACAGCCACGGCCACTGCTCCCCGCACGCATCGCCACCGCCACGGCCTCGCGCGCGCCCCGCGGTGCTCGGCCTCGACCTGCTCGGAGTTTCGCACGCCCGGCACATATCGACCCTGCGCTAAAGGGTCAACCGAGCTCGCACGCTGGGCACAGCGACGGAGACGCGCACCGCGGCACACACGGGCTCCGTTCCCGGTGGTTGATCCCGCGAGCCCGGCAGCCTACGGTCGGGCAGGCGCTTTTTTGCCCAGCGCTAGAAAGGAGGCTCGCGATGAAAGCAGTGCGAATCTCGCGGATCGGCGGCCCAGAAGTGCTCGAGATCGCGGAAGTACCCGAACCGCAGCCTGGGCCGGGATTCGTCCGCGTGGCAAACCGCGCAATCGGGGTGAACTTTCACGACATCAACGTGCGGCGCGGCGACGAGGCCGACACCGTGTTGCCGGTGATTCCTGGCACCGACTTCGCCGGCATTGTCGACGCCATCGGCGACGGAGTCGAGGGGATCCAACTCGGCGCTCGCGTGGTGGGCATCCATACGCACGGCGCTTACGCAGAGAAAAGCCTCGTGCTGGCCCCTCTGGCCGTGCCGATCCCCGACACCTTGACTTTCGAGCAAGCAGCCGCTTGCCCCGTCGCGGGACTCACGGCGTACTTTCTCGCCCATCAGGTTGTTCGCATCGCGCCGGGGACGCGCGTCGTCGCTCACGCCGCGGCCGGCAGCGTGGGCTGTTTCCTGGGCGGCCTCTTGCGCGCCCTCGGCGCCTTCGGCATCGGCCTCGTGAGTTCGGACGAGAAAGCCGAGATCGCCCGCAAGGCAGGCTACGCGCATGTCGTGAATTACCGGGCCCTGGACCCCGTCGGCGCAGTGCGCGAGCTGACGGGCAGCACGGGCGCCGATGTCGTATTCGACTCCGTTGCCGGCCCTGCGTTCACCCGCAGCATCGAAATGGCGGCTGTGGACGGCACCGTGGTGCTCTTCGGGCGCGCAGCGGGCGAGCCACCCGCGCACGCCTTCGAGATCTGGCTTCGGTCGCGCCGGAACATTGCCATCCGCACGTACTTCCTCGGCACGACGCTGCAGGCCCACCTGGACGCGGTCCCGGCCGCTTTCCAGACCCTGTTCGACGGCCTTCTGTCGGGCACCATCTTCCTGCCCCTGGAAACCCTGCACCTCGAAGCGGCGCCCAGCGCACACGCGAGGATCGAAGCGCAGCAAACCGTAGGCAAGGTGATCTTGAGGCCTTAGACCCGGCGCCCGCCGTCTTCTTGTCGCACTTGCCGGCAGTGCTATCCTAGTTGGCGTGGGTGAGCGGATCGTTCCAGAAAACACGGAAACGGGCGTCGTCACCGAGCGGCAAACGGCTCGCAAGCTCAAAGAGCCCAAGATGTACAAGGTGCTGCTGCACAACGACGACTACACCACGATGGATTTCGTGGTCTACGTGCTGCGAACCGTTTTTCACCGGCCCGAACCCGAGGCGGTGCGAATCATGTTGAACGTGCACCGCAACGGAGTGGGAGTAGCGGGGGTGTATACATACGAGGTTGCCGAGACGCGGATCGCACAAGTCGAGGCACTGGCGCGGCAGCACGAGTTCCCGCTGCGGTGCAGCATGGAAGAGGCGTGACCGAGATGAGAATCAGCCGCGAGTTGGAGATCACGCTGGCCCTGGGGATGAACGAAGCGCGCCGCCGCCGGCACGAGTTTTTGTGCGTGGAGCACCTTCTCTACGCCTTGCTCCACGACAGCGATGTGGCCGACGTCATCCGCCACTGCGGCGGCGACGTGGCAGCGCTGAAGCGCGACCTGGAGAAATTCTTCGACGAGAAGGTGGAAAAACTGCCGCACGGGGTGGACGCGGGCCCGCAGCAAACGCTGGCGTTCCAGCGCGTGATCCAGCGCGCGGCGATTCACGTGCAGTCGGCAGGAAAAGAGGAAATTCTAGGCCGCGACGTGCTCGTGGCCATTTTCCGCGAAACCGAATCGCACGCCGCCTACCTCTTGCATAAACAAGGGATCACCCGATTGGACGTCATCAGCTATATTTCGCACGGCGTGTCGAAAATCGCCGAGGAACCAGACCGCTCGCACGAGGGAGACGATTTCGAGTTGGAGCGGGAGAGCGAAGGCGTGGAGCCCGCGCCCCGCCGCCGCGGCGATCCGCTCCGGATGTTCACCGTGGACCTGGTAGCGCGAGCCGCGCAGGGAAAAATCGACCCCATCATCGGCCGGGAGCAAGAGCTGGCGCGCGCGGCGCGCGTCCTTTGTCGGCGCAGAAAAAACAATCCGGTGTTCGTGGGCGAAGCGGGAGTCGGCAAAACGGCTTTGACGGAGGGCTTGGCACTGAAAATCTACCGCGGCGAGGTACCGGAGCCTCTCAGAGAAGCGCGGATTTACGCTCTCGACATGGGGGCGCTGCTTGCCGGGACTCGCTTCCGAGGCGACTTCGAGCAGCGCCTGAAAGGCGTCCTGGCTGCCCTGCGGCGGCAGCCGAACGCGATTCTGTTCATCGATGAGATCCACACGGTCGTGGGGGCAGGTGCCACGAGCGGCGGCTCGCTGGACGCCTCGAACATCCTGAAACCGGCGCTCGCATCGGGCGAGCTGCGCTGCATCGGGGCTACGACGTATCACGATTACAAGAACTACTTCGAGCGCGATCGGGCCCTGGCGCGGCGGTTTCAGAAAATCGAAGTGCCCGAGCCCACGGTGGACGAGACGCACGAGATCCTGAAGGGCCTGAAACGGTACTACGAGGAACACCACGGCGTGACCTACACGCGCGCCGCGCTGCGGGCGGCCGCGGAGCTCTCCGCCCGCTACATCAACGACCGCCATTTGCCCGACAAAGCAATCGACGTGATCGACGAGGCGGGCGCAACCGTTCGCATGCAGCCGCCGCCAACGCGGCGGAAAACGGTCCGCACCCGAGACATCGAGCAAGTCGTCGCGGCAATGGCGAAAATCCCCCCACGCTCGGTCTCGGTTTCTGACCGCGAGCGCCTGGAAACGCTCGAGCGCGACCTGAAACTCACGGTCTTCGGTCAGGACGAGGCAATCCACGCCCTTGTTTCGGCAATCAAGCTCTCGCGCGCCGGCTTGGGCCATCCGGAAAAACCCGTCGGGTGCTTCCTGTTTGCCGGGCCTACAGGCGTCGGGAAGACCGAAGTGGCGAAGCAGCTCGCGTCGGCACTTGGCGTGGAGTTCCTGCGCTTCGACATGAGCGAGTACATGGAAGCCCACACGGTTTCGCGCTTGATTGGCGCCCCGCCGGGTTACGTAGGGTTCGACCAAGGGGGCCTGCTCACCGACGCAATCCGCAAGACGCCGCACGCCGTGTTGTTGCTCGATGAGATCGAAAAGGCGCACCCGAACCTTTTCAACATCCTCCTCCAGGTAATGGATCACGCCACGCTCACGGACAACAACGGGAGAAAAGCAGATTTCCGAAACGTCATCCTGATCATGACGACGAACGCCGGGGCGCAGGAAATGGCTAGCCCCGCGGTCGGGTTCGGCGAGCGGTCCAACGTCGACCGCGGCAAGAAGGCGATCGAGCGCCTCTTCGCTCCGGAGTTCCGCAACCGGCTGGACACCATTATCACGTTCGCGCCGCTGTCCATGCCGGTCGTGGAACGGATCGTGGACAAGTTCATTCTGGAGCTAGACGCGCAGCTCAACGAAAAGCGGGTCTTTCTGCGGATCACAGGTGCCGCGCGGCGGTACCTCGCGGAAAAGGGCTACGACGCGACGTTCGGCGCCCGGCCGATGGCACGCCTGATCCAGACGGAGATCAAGAGAGTTCTCGCCGACGAGATCTTGTTCGGGAGGCTTCGCGAGGGCGGGCGGGTGGAGATCGACGTGCGCGACGGCGCCCTTGTTTTCGACTACGCGCCGCTTGCCGCAGCCCCGACGCGTGCGGCCGCGGAGGCCGACGCGTAGAGCTAAGGCCATACACCCGGTGGAGCAGGAGCCCCCTGGGGCGCAGAGGGAGTGGGCTTGCCGAGACCCCGTGCGGGGTTGGTTTCGGCAGTCGCGGAGCCGGAAGGATCGACACCGCTCGCGACCCCAGCGCCCGATAGCCGGCGGCGGACCGCGACGGGAACCCTTTGCGGCTCTCTTGCGTTCCGAAAGTCGATGGCTCTGGGTGGTTTCCTGCTGGTCCTTCTCGCCGCACTGCCTGTTTTGGTGGGTTTCGACCTCTCCCGCCACTCGGTGCCGGCGCACGAGATCCTTGCGGGCGGACCGCCAAAGGACGGAATTCCGGCCATCGACTACCCGAAATTCGTCCCCGCGCCGGCTGCGGCGTTCCTCCGACCGGACGATCGCGTCGTCGGAGTTGCCCATCAGGAAAAGGCGAAGGCGTACCCGCTGCGGATCTTGAACTGGCACGAAGTGGTCAACGACGTGGTGGGGGACTTGCCGGTCGCCGTCACGTATTGTCCGCTCACGGCGAGCGCCATCGTCTACGAGCGCGCAGCAGCTCCGAGTCCCCGCTCCTTTGGAGTGTCTGGCCTTCTGTATCAGAGCAATCTGCTCTTGTACGACCGCAGGACGGAGAGCCTTTGGTCGCAGCTCGCGGGGGAGGCCATTGCCGGGCGCGCGACGGGATCTCGCCTGCGCCCGGTCGCGGCAGTGGAGACATCGTGGGAGGAGTGGCGCCGAAGTCACCCGGACACGCTTGTCCTCGCCCCGCCAACGGATTATCCGCGAGACTACGACGTGGATCCGTACCGGGCGTATCGCGAATCTCCAGACCCAATGTTCCCGGTCACCCACGTCGACCTCCGGCTGCCTGCGAAGGCGAAGGTCGCCGGACTTCGCGTCAGCAGCGCGAGCAAGGCTTATCCCCTGTCGGAGCTAAGTCAGCGCCCGGTGTTCGAGGACAGCTTGGGGGGTTTGCGAGTGCGGATCGACTATGATGCAAAAGCGGAGCGCGTGCTTGCGACCGAGGCAAACAGCGGGCGGGAACTACCGGCGGTCCTGGCCTACTGGTTTGCGTGGGCGGCATTCCATCGGGACACGGAGATTTGGATCGCTGGGAAAAGTGACGCGCAGAGGTAAACTGGTGGAGTTCCTGCAGCACATTCGCCAGTACCCGGTTCCCTTACAGTTGTGGGTCGCCTGGCTTGCGGCTGTGAACTGCGCCAGCGTGCTGTTTCTCCGACAGCGCGAAGCGCGCTGGGTCCTCGCGGCATGGCTCGCCAACATCGTCCTCATGAACGTTCTCTTCGCTCGCTATGGTTTCAGTCGCTTGCTCGGCATCTCCCACGTTCTCTTCTGGACTCCCCTCCTGGCGTACTTGCTATCTGCGCGGCGGGCCTGGATCCCGGCACGGGAGGGCCGTCCCGTCGCATTTGCCGCCTGGCTGCTGGCATTAATCGCGAGCAACGGCCTCTCCCTGGCCATCGACGTCGTGGATGTCGCTCGCTACTTCCTCGGCGGGTGACGCAAGGGCGGGCCGGTGCCGAGCTGCCGTGCACCTTGATTTCGCGGCATCAGCACTGTAGGCTCCGCTGACCGGCCGGTTTGGCAAGGCTTGGAACGGGGCTTGTCCGGAGCTTTTTCGACTTCCCCCTGGTCGAAGCCGGGAAAGGAGCTGCGGGGCATGAAGACGCTTTTTCTAAACCCACCCTCGTACGACGACTTCGACGGGGGCGCGGGCTCGAGATATCAGGCGCGGCGCGAAGTGTGGTCTTTCTGGTACCCGACCTGGCTTGGTTATCCGGCAGGCATGCTGCCCGACAGTCGGGTTTTGGACGCACCCCCAGAGCGGCTGGGACCCCGCGAGGCCGTGGCGATCGCGAGCCAGTACGACCTCGTGGTGATGTACACGAGCACCCCTTCGTTTTCTCTCGATGTGCGGACCGCCGAGCTCATCAAGGCTTCGAACCCGAAATGCACGATCGCGTTCGTAGGCGCCCATGTCACAGCGCTACCGGCGGAAACGCTGCGCGCGTCCCAGGCGATCGACGTCGTGGTGCGAAAGGAGTTCGATTACGCCGCGCGCGACCTCGCTCTCGGGCGCCCGTGGGCGGAAATCCGGAACCTCAGCTACCGCGAGGGCGACAGAATCCGCCACAATCCAGAACGACCCCCGCTCAGCCCCGCGGAGCTCGACGGGCTTCCGTTCGTGACCCGCGTGTACGCGCGCGACCTCGACTATCGCAAGTACAACAGCCCGTACTGCCAATACCCCTACGTGTCCTTGTACACGGGTCGCGGTTGTCCGGCGCGATGCACGTTCTGTTTGTGGCCTCAGGTAACGACCGGGCACTCCTACCGAGCGCGCAGCCCGGAAAACGTCTACGAAGAGGTCAAAGACATCAAGCGGCTCTTCCCCGACGTCAAGGAGATATTCTTCGACGACGACACGTTCACGGCGGACCCGGTGCGGGCCAGGAAGATCGCGGAGCGCATCGGACCCTTGGGGATCTGCTGGTCCACCAATGCGCGCGCAAACGTCGACCGGGAGACTTTGAAAGTACTCAAAGACAACGGCCTGCGATTACTCGTGGTCGGCTACGAGTCGGGAAACGACCAGATTTTGAAAAACATCCGCAAAGGCGTGAGCACCGAACGCGCCCGGCGCTTCACGCGCGACTGTCACGACTTGGGAATCCTCATCCACGGCACGTTTATCGTCGGACTCCCCGGCGAGACCCGGCAAACCATCGAAGAATCGATCCGCTTCGCCCGCGAGTTAAACCCCGAGACGATCCAGGTTTCCCTGGCCTCGCCGTATCCGGGGACGCATTTCTACCAGTACGTGCAAGAGCACGGCTTTCTCGTCCAGGAGGTTTACAACGACGAAGCCGGTTATCAGCGCTGCACCGTGAGCTATCCCGAGATCTCTGCCGAGGAGATCTTCGCGGCCGTGGAGCGATTTTACCGGAAGTATTACTTCCGCCCCAAATACGTTTTCAAAGCGCTGAAAAAGATGGCGCGCAACGGCGCAGAACGGCGCCGGATGTTGATGGAAGGCCGCCAGTTCTTCGCCACCATGCGCAAGCGCCGCTCCCAAATGAGCGGGCCCTGGCGCGTGCCGCACCTCAGCCCGCAGTGAGCTCGCGCCGCGGGCTCCGAGCCGCGAGGCCCAAAGCGCTCGGGAGAAGCCGGCGGCCCAACGCGACTGCATACAGGGACCCCGCAGCCAGCAGCAAGCACGCCGCGGCGCGGAAAACGGCGACGCTTCCCGCGAGCACTGCCCCTGCAAGCGCTGCCACCCCGCTGTTTAACAGCACGAACAGCGCCGCCCGCCCCCGCGCACCGAGCAGGGGCTGCGGGCCGCAGCCCACGATTCCGGAGGCCATGCGGGTAGCCATCCCGAAAACAAAATTCGAGACCCAACCGGCGAGGAGCAGTAGGCCGTACGTCACGGCGACTCGGTTCCCGCTTTCGCTCTGGGGATCCACCCCCCACAGCAGCACCAATGCACATCCAGCCGCGCCCGCGAGCCAAAGAAGCGCCGCCTCCACGTGGCGCAGAGTCCAATCGATAGGCATCCGGCGCGAGCGGATATAACGGACAAGAATCCAAGCATACCACCCCAGCGCCGCTGCGATTGCAGCAGCAGCTGGGGCCCGCGCGGTGCTGCGCAGCAAGAGGGCAACCGCGGCAGCGACAACCAGCGCCGAAAGCACGGCGATTTGCCTGCGCTCAGCCTCCCGCAACAGGACCTGCGGCAGCAGGAATGCAGCCACCATTCGGTACGAAACTGCACAGATTCCCACGGTGACCCAGCCCAACAGACCCAAGTGAGCATGGCCCGCGATGTTGCTGAGCGCGCTTCCTCCGAGAAACGGCCAGACCTTGTCGACGGCGTACAGTGCCCCGAGCGCGGCCGTCACGGCGAACGCGACCAGGGCTGCGAGAATACCGACGACCGTGGCGTCTTTCGCTGGCGCTCGCATCAAAGGGGAAAGC
>JBBIUR010000107.1:0-12227 GCA_037440145.1 Myxococcales bacterium
GCGAGGCATCGACGACCTGGGCGATCCCAAACCGCTCCCGCACGTAAAGGGCGACCAGAATGCCGTATGCCAGCATGATTGCGCCCATCTGGTCCGCAACTCCCCCCGCAATTGCCAGCGGAGGCATGTCGGGTTCCCCCGCCGCGAGCATGATCCCCGATCTGGCCTGCGCGAGATAGTCGAACGAAGGGGCGTCCGCTTCCGGCCCCTCCGGTCCGTATCCGGTGGCGTTGGCATAGATGAGACGCGGATTGCGCGCTCGCAACTGCGCCGGGCCGAGACCCAGCCGCTCTGCGACGCCGCGGCGGAAGTTCTGCACGAAGACATCCGACTCGGCCGCCAATCGGTACACGATCTCGCGACCCTCTGGCTTCTTCAAATCCAGCGCGAGGCTCTTCTTGTTGCGGTTATTCGCCTCGAAGTAAAAATTTGGCCGGTCCGCGAAGTCGACTCCGCTCATCCGGAGCATTCCGCGCCCGGGATCCCCGCCCACTCGCTCCTCGATCTTGATCACTTCAGCGCCCAGGTCGCCCAGCATCGCGGTGGCGACGGGACCTTGCTGCCAAATTGTCCAGTCGATGACCCGGACTCCCTCGAGCGGCATTGGCATCGGGTGCACCTCCTTCCGGGTTCGCCCCTATGGCTCCCCTCAGCCGGCCAAACAATCGCAACATCGCAGCTCTTTTTTCAACTCCTCGCGTCCTTTTTTCCCTCTCTGCTCGCATGCCGCCGGAACGGCCCACGGGGTCCGCCCAGGCCGCTGCATTTCCACCTCGAGGCGGCCAGAGAGCGCGCAGGGATGATTCCGGCCCTAGCACCAAGGCGCTCCGGCACGCAACGTGCCCGCAATGCGCATCTGGCTCCCGGCTGTGCTGGGGCCCAAAAGGCGCAAAGCCGCGCCGCTGCGGAAGGCTCATCGGTCCACTCTTCTCCTGCCGCGCGTCGCTTCTGACCGTCCGGCTTGCATCGAGGGCTGACACTCACAGGCAGTGGGGGGATTGCGCGACGCGCCACCCCGTGACCCGGCAGCAGTATCTGTGGACGCCAGCACTTGCCGGGCGTGAGGCACCAGCAAAGCGCGGCACCATCCCCCGCCCGCGCGGGCTACCCAGTACCTTGGAGGACCGTTGCGCTTCGCATATCGGGCCAGCAACCAGGCCATTGGACGCCGCTGGTCCGCGGGTGCCATACACCGCTTGGTGCGCCGCCCGGCGTACGGGCGCGGGATGGTGGGGGCAGCGGCAGCTCGCAGCGTGGAGCGAGATCGGCGAGATAGTTCTTGACAAAAGACGCGCGCCAAACGATGCAGAGACCACCGCCGATGCGCTTGCCAGCTATGCGTGAACCCTCCACTGTGCTCCTGGCCGCTGCGGTGTCGTGGCTGGTTCTCTGGCTCGCGCTGCCGGTGCGCACGCTAGGCGCGTGCACCAGCACCGACTTTTGCTGCTCGGGAGGAGCGAGCGACGGAGACCCGTGCGCGCTCGACTCGGACTGCCCCGGCGGGGCTTGCGTATCTCCCCAGACCGTTTGCGACGGGGGCGCGCGAAACGGATTCCGGTTCTGCGAGTCCGACCTAGACTGCCCGGGCGGCGCCTGCCGCACGACTCAAAGGGTGTGCGGCGTCGGGGCCGACCGAGGCTCTCCCTGTGTGCGGTCCGACCACTGCGCCGGCAACGCGCCGTGCATTGCGAACGGCTTCTTCTGCTTCGGTGGCGATTTCGATCGCTCGCCGTGCGTGACAGACGAGGACTGCACGCCAGATGGCGGAGCACCGGGGGGCACTTGCAGACAACCAGCAGCGCCACTGCCCGAAACCTTTCTGTGCTCCGCCGGCGCACGCGATGGCTTACCGTGCGCCTCGGATGCAGACTGCTCGAGCGGAGTCTGCGTCCTAGCGCAAGGCGTGTGTGACGGCGGCCGGGTCGACGGACTCCCCTGCAGCGCCGAGACCGACTGCGAGCCCGGAATCCCCTGCATCCCTACCCAGAACATTTGTGTCGGCGGCCAGAACAAAGGGACCGGCTGCCTCCGCACCCGACACTGCCCTGCAAGCCGCTGCGCAGCAACCGGCAGGGCATGCGCCCCCGGCTCTCAGTTCGCAGGGCTTTCCTGCGCGGACGATGCAGATTGCGGAACGCGCGGGTTGTGCCGCGCCGCGACTCCGTCAACGCCCGCGACGCCGAGACGCCCCACTCCGGTTCCGACGCCGACGCGCAGCCGCGTCTCCGGAGCCCCGCCGACCAACACGCCGCTTGCCGAGACCACGCTGGCCAACCGGCTCGAGCCCGCGGATACGGAAATCCGGTTGACGAGCACCGCTGGCTTCCCGCCGGCCGGGACCATCGAAATCGAGGGCGAGCAAATCACATATAGCGGTATCCAGGGCCACCTGCTCGTCGGGGTGCGGCGCGGCCAAAACGACACGGTTCCAGCACGGCACTTGGCCGGCGCCGCGGTCCGCTTGGTCCAGCAGGAAACTTCCCAGACCAGCGGCAACTGCGGCATCCCGGGGGTCACGTGCGTCAAAGACAGCAGCGCGTGCACGGTGGGCGGGCACCACTCCTCGCGGGCCTTCGCATGGATCCTGCTGGGCCTCCTCGTGCTGCGCGCGCTGCGCCTTTCCAACGGCAGAGGGCGCTGCGAAAACAGTTTCTGATCGTGCCCCGAAATCGCTGCCCCGATGCATCACGACGGCTGAAAACGAGCGGGCAGAAAGGCCGCGCGCACTGGCGCCGTCGCGAGGGGCAGGATGTGGATAGCAAGGAGCCTCGTTGCTAGGAACATTGCGGCAGTGACGCTTTACCTAGTCCAACACGGCGAAGCGACCAGCGAAGCAGAAAATCCTGAGCGCCCGCTTACGTCCAAAGGCAGGGAAGACATGGAACGGGTCGCCCGCTTTTTAGCCTGCGCAGGGATCGCTTGCAGTGAAATCCGCCACAGTGGCAAACGCCGGGCAGCCGAAACTGCGGCCATACTAGGGGCAGCGCTTTGCGCTTCCACCGTTGAGCCCATGCAAGGCATTGCTCCCAACGACGACCCGCGGCCGGTTGCGCAAGAGCTGAGTGCTGCGAGCACGCCGCGGATGCTAGTCGGGCATCTGCCGTTTCTCTCGCGCCTGGTCGGCCTTCTGGTGGCCGGTGATCCGGCGTTGGAGATCGTGCGCTTTCGGACGGGGGGCGTGGTCTGCCTTGACCGGCAGGAACCGCACTGGGCGGTCCGGTGGATGTTGACCCCCGACTTGCTCGGCGGCCCCGATCGGTAGCGCCCCGGCGAGCCCTGCGTGCTCGCAGCGCGACTGGGGCGCGAACTCCACAAAGCATTCGAGACACCAGCGCGCAATTGCGCTGTGTTTTCGAGCGGGAGGCGAGCTGTGCTATAAGCGGGTCGGCAGGCGGCGCTGGGGTGGCCGTGGCGAAGGACACAGTGGTTGTCCAGCTGAGGTGGGCGGATCGAGACCGCGTGGGGTTGCGGACCCTCCAAGTTCGGTGTTCGTCTCTCGACGCGGCTTATGCCATCGTGGCCTCCGCGTTTGAAAAGCTTGCTGCAGAGCGCGGATCGACCCCCAGCACGTTTCGCTGCCCGCCCGAAACAGAGCAGCAGGCACTCGGCCGCAAGGCGCAAAGAGCAACCGCGCGAACCCGTCAAAAGCTGGCGAGCGGTCCAAAGAACCGCGATTCTGAGCGTCGGCCGCACTGCAGCGGCGGACCGGTCGCTGCGGACGGCGCGCCAGCGGGCCGCTACGGAATCGGCCGCATCGCCTGGGTGAAGCTGCTGCCGCCGGGGCGCTTCGCGCAGGAAGAAAGCACCCTGCTGCAGGTCGACGTAGGTAAGCGAGCGCTGGTTTTGAAGCTCGCAGCGAGGCTGTGCGATTTGCAGCCCGGGACGACTGTCGCTCTCGACGGGGCGTGGGAGGTGGGGCGATTCGCGCTGGCGAGCGTGCTTTCTCAGAACGGGCGAATCGTGCTGGAGGTTACGGACGCGGTACTCTAGCGCCGTCACCTCGGCCCCGTGGTCACTCGCGTGTGCAGCGCCGGTACTGCGAAGCCCTTAGGCATCCGCACGCGGCCCTAGCATTGCCCCGGACAATCTGGTTTGCTGGCGCCTGCGAAGCGGGGCCGGGGTGGCGAAAGCGGCAGACGCAAGGGACTTAAAATCCCTTGGGGAACTCCCCGTGCGGGTTCGAGTCCCGCCCCCGGCATTGCGCCAAGCCCTGGGGGAGCCGAATCTCCTGGCGCAGTTCGTTTCCCGGTGCGGCGCCTCAGGTCAGCGCGACGCACGAGCAGCACGCTGTAGCCCCTGCGCGGAAAACGGCGCTACAGCGTGCAAGAGATCCGTCCGCTCGCCACTAACCCCCTAGGCGCGCTTCGAGGCCGCCCGGCGGAACGGCGAACTCCCGCACGCGACCGGGACCGTAGGGGAAGTTCGCCGCGCGCTTCCTTGCTGCGCCGGCGGAGTTCACATATTTTCCGAGGCCGATGCCTGCACCGCCCGACCCCCGGCCGCGGGCGGAACCCGAGATGGAATCAAACGCCGCGGCGGAAATCCGAGCGACACCGATCCCGGTGCCGCGGCCGCGCCTGACGGTCGTGATCCCGGCATACAACGAGGAGCCGAACCTGCGTCGCGGAGCCCTGGGAAAGGTCGCAGAATACCTGGCGCAACAACCCTACGCGCACGAGATTCTCGTCGTCGATGACGGAAGCGAAGACGACACTGCTGCACAGGCAGAAAGGGCCATGCGGCAGTGCTCGCAGTTGCGGGTGATCCGCAACCCGCATCGCGGCAAGGCCTATGCCGTGGCGACGGGCCTCCTCCAGGCGGCAGGAGACATCGCGCTTTTCACAGACATGGACCAAGCTACGCCCATCAGTGAGGCGGAACGCCTACTTCCCTGGTTCGACCAGGGCTACGACGTGGTCATCGGCTCGCGCGGCACTGTCCGGCGGCACGCACCCCTCTGGCGGCGCTTCATGTCGCGGGCGCAGATCGCACTGCGCAATGCGATCCTCGGCTTTCGGGAGATCACGGACACGCAGTGCGGCTTCAAGGCCTTTCGCCGGGAGGTCGCGAAAGACATTTTAGACCACCTTCAAGTCTACCGGCCCCACTCGGACCACCGCGCGCACGGCCCCACGGTAACGTCGGGGTTCGACGTCGAAATGCTGTTCGTCGCCAAGAAACTCGGCTACCGAGTCAAGGAAGTGGCCGTGGAATGGGATTATCAGCGGACCCGGCGCGTCAACCTTCTGCGGGATTCCGCGCGCGGCTTGTTGGACCTCGTGCGGATTCGCATCGCCGACCTCCGGGGCTTGTACGCATCTGCGGGCCAAGCCAGGGCGGGGGCGTCCGAGAGAGCAAGCGCGCGATGATACTTGGGTCTGCTCGGACTGCCACCCAGAGCGTTGCTTCCAGGTGCCGCCCGAAAGCACAGCGCCGCAAAGCGCACAAGGGAAGGTGATTCGCCCATGCCGCCGCGCACGGGAAAGTCGGAAAAGATGGGGAAAGAATCGAACCCGCCTGCAAGCGGGGGCAAGCCGAAGAGCAAGCGCGGGAGGAAATCTTTGGTCGTCGCACCACCCTCGGAGTGCTTCTGGGTGAACTATGGGCCCGTACTGAAAGACCTGCGGGAACTCCGAGACGCGCTCGAGTGCGGCATCACCGACGAACAGTTCGCCTACCACGTCAACGAGCGCAGAAACGACTTCGCCGACTGGATCGAGGCTGTGCTGCGGGATCGGACGTGTGCCCGGGCCTTTCGGCGCGCGAAGACGAGGAAAGAAGCGCTGCGCGTACTGGACCGCGAATTGGAGCGCTACGCGGAGACATGAGCGAGGCCGGCTCCTCGGTGGCAAGCCTCGGTGCGACGGGAAGGAGGTCGGAGGCATGTGGCTCCTCGCGTTCGCGGCTCTCGCGTTAGCGGATTGGGCCGCGGTGGCCCGAGAGTGCCGCGGCCTCGAAGCCGTCGCCAAGCCCGGAGCGCTACTCGCCCTGCTGGCCTACGCATGGACCGGCGAGGGGCCGTCCCCCTGGCTCCTGGCGGCGGTGGCCTTCTCGCTGGCAGGAGACGTGTTCCTGCTCCCGACGGTCGACCTGTTCCCCGCGGGGCTCGGATCGTTTCTCCTCGCCCACCTCTGCTACCTGCTCGCACTGCCCGCGGCGTTGCCCGCTCGGCTCGGATTTACCGCGGCAGCAGCCGCCGCTCTCGCCCCCGTAGCGCTGCGCATTCTGCGGTCCGTGCCCGAAGGCTTGCTGCGGGTTGCCGCTGCAGGGTACGCACTCGCGCTTGCGGCCGTGCTGGGCTCGGCTGTGGCTTCCGGCCGCAGTGCCGCAGCCGCTGGGGCAGCGCTGTTCGTAGCCTCCGACGGAGTGCTCGGGTGGGCCCGCTTTGTCCAACCGAAACGCTGGGCACCCTTGGTCATCATCGCCACGTATCACTGCGGGCAATTGGGCCTGGTCGCGGCCCTTCGCAACGGCTGAGCGTCCCCGGCGGGAACTTCCTCGCCAGGCGCTGCCTCCGCACTGCTGCTCCGCTGCAAGGAAAGCGTGGAGCTCAAGCGGGCACTCGCCCGCACGGGCCAGCGAGCTGCGACGAGAGGCGGCGAGCGGATTCGAACCGCTGCATGGAGGTTTTGCAGACCTCTCCCTTCGCCACTTGGGTACGCCGCCCTACGCGTTTGCTAACACAGCCCAGACGGCCATTGCAACGGCGGCAGCGCACGGCGGCGCACCGCGCTCACCGCCGCGAGCGTTTTCCACCTCTGCCTTTCCCCGACGGCGCGCCCGCAGAACGGCGATCCTTCAATGCCGCAAGCAGCTCGTCTGCAGGCAAACAGTTCAGCACGTCCCCCTTTTCTGCCCACCCGCGCCGCGCCGTAGCGATTCCGTACTCGACGAATCGCAGGTGCTGCGCGTTGTGCGCGTCCGAATCAATGACGATTTTGACCCCGGCCGCAACGGCCTTGCGCACGTGTTCGTCTTTCAAATCCAAGCGGTCCGGGTAGCCATCGACCTCCAACACCGTGCCGGTACGCTTTGCTGCTTCGATGATAGCGTCGATATCCACCTCGTACGGCTCTCGCTTTTCCAGCACCCGACCCGTAGGGTGGAAGAGAATGTCGGCGTGCGGGTTCTCCATAGCGCGGATAATCCGCCGCGTCATTTCCTCCTTCGGCATGTGAAAGTGCGAGTGCACTGCGATGCCCACGACGTCCAGCTCGGCGAGCACTTCGTCGGAGACATCGAGCCCGCCGTCCCTGTCGATGTTCACCTCCGCGCCGGTGAGCACGCGGAAGCCGCGCAGTTTCTGGTTCAGCGCTCGAATCGCCGCCATTTGCTTCCGGAGCTTCGCCTCGTCGCAGCCGCCGGTCATGGCGAGACTGCGGGTGTGGTCGGTGATCGCGATGTACTGCCGGCCCAGCCGCCGCGCCTCCTCCACCATCTCCTCGATCGTGTTCGCTCCGTCCGTCCATGAAGTCTGCACCTGCAAGTCGCCCCGCACGTCGTCGTATCCGACGAGGTCTGGAAGCCTCCCGGCCCGCCCGGCTTCGATTTCGCCGTTATCCTCGCGGAGCTCCGGCGGGATGAACGGCAAGTCGAGCGCGGCATACACCTCTTCCTCGGTCTTGCCGGCAATCTGCTTGTCGCCGCGGAAGACTCCGTACTCGTTCAGCTTCAGCCCCTTCTCGAGCGCGATCCGCCGCAGCGCGACGTTGTGCGCCTTGCTGCCGGTGAAGTAGCTCAGCGCGGCGCCGAAGCTCGCTGCCGGGACGACGCGGAGGTCGACATCGAAGCCGTTTTCGAGTTTCACCATGCTCTTGGTCTGCCCATGGCCGACGACGTGGGCTACCTCGGGCATGCGGACAAAGGCATCCATCACCTTTTCGGGCTTGGTGGAGACGACCAGGATATCGCCGTCGCCCACGGTTTCCTTCCGCCGGCGGGCGGAGCCCGCGATGGCGACCGAGCGCACCCCGTCGACGCGCCCCAGCCGCTGGCAAATCCCCTCCAGCAGTGGCAGCGCCACGCCGAGCGGCAAGCGCCCCGCACGGCGCTTGAGGAACTGGATGCCCCGCAGAATTTTTTCCTCGCTCTTCTCTCCGAAATGGGGCAGCTTCCGAATCTTGCCAGCCCGGGCGGCTGCCTCGAGTTCTTCCACGGTGCGAATCCCGAGCGCGTCGTAAAGCGCCTTCACGTTCTTCGGGCCCAGCCCCTCGATCGCCGTGAGCGTTGCGATGTCCACCGGGGTCCGCTTCCGGAGCTCCTCGTAATCCTTCATTTCGCCTGTCTGTAGGAGCTCTTCGATCCGCTCGGCAATACCGCGGCCCACGCCGGGAAGGCCCTCGAGTGCCTTGATCCCGCCCTGCCGGTAGATCTCTTCCACGGGTTGATCCAGGCTTTCGATCGTATATGCCACCTTCTCGTACGCGCGCGGTTTGAACTGCACCCCCTCCATCTCCAGGTAGGCGGCCATCTCGCGCATGATCTTCGCGATTGCGGCGTTGGTCATTTGGAAAGGCCCTCCTGCGCGGTCCGGCTTTTCGCTTAGCGCCACCCCAGCAGCGGCGCAATGGCGCCACGCCGGCCGCCGTTGCTTTCCACGGCCGGCCCGTGTAAGCGTCCGGCACTCTCGGAGAACCCTGACAAGAGAGAATAGGGTCGCGACGCATGCCTCCCACGGGTTCCAGCACCGCAATGAACCGGCGGTCCAGCGCGGCACTGCAGCGGTTCTCCCGCTCGGCCGAGTGAGGGATGGCTGAGAGTTATCGCCTGTACGAATTCGCAGATTCCCCCTCCTGCGCGAAGGTGCGCGCGTGCCTGAACGTAAAGAACGTGAGCTACCAGCGCGTTCCTGTCACGGTCTTCCGGCGGCGCGAGCTAGGGCGGCTCAACCCACTGCGCAAAGTGCCGGTGCTCGTGGCCGACGGGATTCCCATTGCGGACTCCAGCCGCATCGTGCGCGTCGTGGAAGAGCGTTTCCCGAGGCCGCCGTTGCTTCCGCGCCAACCCGAAGCGCGCGCATACTGCGATCTCCTCGAGGAATGGGCAGACGAGGCCCTCACCTGGATCGTGCGCGCCTTCGTATGGCTCAATCCGAGGAACCGGAAGACCGCATACGCGGCTTGCCGGGACTGGGCTGGGCGGCTGCCCGTCTCTGTAGCGGGGACTCTGGCGCACCTGACCATGGCCCGCCGCTTGCGCGCCTGGGGCTACACGCGCCGCGCGCTCCCCGAGCTCGAGGCACGGATGAAAAGCAACCTGGCCTCGCTGGACGAGCTCCTCGGGGAGAACCGATTTCTCCTGGGCAAGTACCTCACCCTCGCGGATATCGCCGTTTACGCCCCGCTGGCGTGGATGCAGAAATACGAGGAGCGGCGCCTTTTGGATTCCGCGCCTCGAGTCCGGCAGTGGATGGACCGACTCGCCGGCGTGCCGGAAATCCGCGCGGCTCTCTGAGCCTGTCCCATCGCGCGCGGCAACGCTTCTCGGCTTCTCCAGCCAGCCCCAAATTCCGTTTGTCACATGCCCGGATGACGCGCGTCATGGGACGCCAAAAAGCGCTTTCGCACGATGTCGGGCAATCGGGGACTCGCGACAAACCGCGGAGTCGGGGGGTCGAGAATGCGGGGCTGTGCCGCCCCCGGAGGGCAGGCTCCGCAAGGGAGGAACGGCGATGGAGCTCACGACCACATCGGGTCGCGCGCGGATTGAAGCCTTGTGCGGGGCATTTCCCGACGTGCCGCGGAGCATCGTCGTCAAGGCTGACGTGCTCCGCGAAGGCACACGGTACACGCCTGATCTCGAAGAAGCGGGCGCGAATTCCTTTCCGCATTCGCTGATCTGGAACCCGACCCATGCATGGAATCCGCACGAGGGCCCCCAGCTAGGGCAGATCGTGACGATCCCGTGGAAGTTCGACCTGCCCGACGGCACACCGGTGGTGATTCGCTTTTCGGCCCGCAGCCCTTACGAGATCCGGAAAAGCGACGGCAAGTGGCACTTGCTGCGCGACGGGGAGATTGTGGAGGAGGTCTCTTTTGAGCCGCGGGCGAACTGGATCTTCGGGCACACGTCTTCCGGCGCCTTGATGGCATCGGTCTTCCTCTCTTGGAGTCGCGAGTCGTTGCTGGGCTGCGCTTTGCGCTACTGCGAGTACGCCAAAAGTGGGGATCAGTGCGTGTACTGTTGTCTCGACGCGAACCTGAAGCAGTACCGGCAGGCCGGGGTCGAATACGACCTCGCGGTGAAGCCTGTAGCGGCAGCGGAGACGTACCGGGCAGCGTACGAGGAGGTCGGGCGCATCCGCGAGGTCGCGTTCACAGGCGGGAGCCTGATCAACACGGCCAAGGAATGGGAGCGGTACATTGCTCTCTTCTCCACACTGGACCGAGTGCGCAAGGACCTCGCAGCCGAGAGCAGCTTTGACGCCTGTCTAACCCCGCCCCCGAATCGCGACTTGATTCGCGAGCTGAAAGCCGCGGGCGTCGACCACATAGGGCCGAACATGGATTGCTGGGAAGAGCGGCTCTGGCCGATCATCGTGCCGGGAAAGCACAAGTTCGTGGGCCGCCAAGCGTGGATCGAAACGCTGCTCGCGTGCGTCGAAGTGTTCGGGAAAGGCAACGTGTACAGCGTCTTTGTCGTCGGGCCGGAAACCGTAGCTCCGGGGGGCTTTGGGGAAGATTGGCGCCGCGGCATCGAATCGTGGCAGCGGTGCTTCGAGTGGCTCCTCGAACGCGGGATCATTCCGTCCCTGAGTCAGTGGCAGGTCGAAGTCGGCTCGCCGTGGGAAGCCGCTACGCCTCCGCCAACCGAATACTTTCTGGAAGTGGCCAGGAATCTCCACCGGGCGTTTCAGTCGTTTGGCGCGTATGACTACATGTGGCACGCCTACTACAAGTCGCTTGCGTGGAGCACGGACGCCGACTTCCGGCGGCTGGTGCACGGCTGTACTTGTCCCAATTGTGAGGGATCCCGAACCGCCGCCGCGTAAAAGTGCCGCAGTGCCAGGTCCGACCCGAACCGAGAAGGGACGGGAAAACACGCGATGACGGGATTGGCTCGGGGGCGGATGCGGATCGAAGAGCTCGGCGAGCGGTTTCCCGCGCTGCCGCGAAGTATTTTGCTGAAAACCGACGTGCTGCGCGAGGGCATCGCCCCGACGCCCGATCTGGAAGACGCGGGAACCCGATCGCTCCCGTTTTTCCTCCTCTGGAACCCGGTCCACGCGGACAATCCGCGGGCCCGCGACGAGCAGTTGCTCATGATTCCGTGGAAATTCGACCTCGCGGACAGCACGCCAGTGAAAATCGTGCTGTGCGAGGAGAGCCCCTATTGCATCCGGGGCAGCGCGGAACAGGGCTTCGTGCTTTGCCGGGACGGAGAAGAAATCGAGTCCGTGCGATTCGAGGAGCGCCCCGAATGGTACCTGGCTCCGACCACCGGTGGCCGCCTGCTCCCGACGGTGATCCAACTCTTTACGCGCACATGCCTGTTTGGCTGCATTTTGCGTTACTGCGAATACTCCCGCTCGGACGAGCAATGCCGGTACTGTAGCCTGGACTCTACCGTTCAGGACTTCGCCGCGCGCGGGTTCGAATACGCCATTGCGGCGCACCCGGACGACTGGGCAGAGGGCTTCGCCCGAGCTCTCGCCCACGGTGCCGTCCGGCATATCTCACTCACGGGAGGCAGCCTTTTGAACCGCCACAAAGAAGCTGCCCAGTATTGCCGCATCATCTCGCGGCTGAGCGCTGTGCGGGCAAACGCGCGCAGCGAGACGGACTTCGAGGCCTGCGTTTCGGCGATGGAGGAATCGGACCAAAGGGCCCTGCGCGAAGCGGGGCTCGACGTGCTCGCGCACCACATGGACGCGTGGCCGGAAGCCTTGTGGCCGGAAATTGTTCCCGGTAAAGCGCGCTCTGTCGGCCGCGCGCAGTGGCTGGAAGCGTTGATCCGCGCTGTCGGCATCTTCGGCCCCGGCAACGTTCACAGCAACTTCGTGGTCGGCGCCGAGGTCGCAGCGCGGGGCGGTCGAATCGACAGAGAGCACGCCCTTGCGGAATGGCGTGAATGCTTTGCCTTTTTGCTGCGCAACGGAATCCTGCCGCGGACCACCGTGTGGCAATCCACAGCGGGAGCGGCGTACTATGGGCGACCCAAGGCGCCCACCGAGTACCACCTGGAGGTCGGGTACGAGCGCTACCGGCTGCTCCAGGAATGCGGCGGCC
>JBBIUR010000108.1:0-3305 GCA_037440145.1 Myxococcales bacterium
CGCCTCGGCCGGCGGGACCGTGAGCCGCTCGGAGACGTAGCGGAGGCCGCCCGGGCTGATCCAGCCGACCCGCCCGTTCAGCGCGTGCAGCACCGGCAGCAGCAGGTGCCGGCGCTCGCGCGCCTGGTGGCCGCCGCGGGCGACCCGACCCGCGCGCAGGTGCACGCCTTCCACGTGCGGGGCATGCACGAAGATCTCGAAGAGCGGCCGCGGGCGAGGGAGGTGGGCGATGCGCTGCGCCTCGATCTTGAATGCCACTGCCTCTTCGCGTTCCTCTTGAAAATAGTTCGTCCGCACCGTCGCTGCCATGGTCTCGAACACGGCGCGCAAGATGCGGTCGTCGGAGAGCGTCTGCACGTGCTCCAGGTAGTCGGCCCACCGCGCTTCGATGGGTGGCAGCAGTTCGGCAAGGCGCTCGCGCGGCGACCGGCCCAGGCGGGGGTCGAATTTTGCCTCGAAGTATTCCCACAGGATGCGTGCCGCCGATGGGTGGCGGGCAAGGGCTTGGAGACAGGCCGCGCGCGAGGCCGGTCCGGTTTGCGCCACATGGCAGGCATAGGCGCGCAGCACGGTCACCTGCTGCCACGTGAGGGCGGCCGCAGGGATCAACGTGTTCAACGGGTCGTCGAACAAGCGGTGGTGGAGGTGGGCCAGGATCGCGTCGGCGAGCAGACGGCCGGTGCCTTCGAGATCCAGTGTGGCGCGGCTTCGGAGCTGTACCTGCAGGGCGTGAATCCGAACGGGTCCGACGCCGGGCAGCTGGAGCCGTACCGAGTCGTCGCCGTAAATGCGCAGGCCGAGGTTTTCCAGCACTGGCAGGAAATCGCTGAGGACGAGCTCCTGCCGCGGCAGGTAGAGCTTGATCGTCGTCAGCTCTGGCGCGGGGCCCGGCCGCAGATCGACCTGCGGCTGCCCGTCCCGCGCCAGGCGCTCGAGGCAGGCGACGTCGCGGACCGCCTGGTCGATCTCGGTGGCGGCCTTGTACTCGGGGGAGAAGATGGCCGCGTACCGGCGGGCGAGCGCCCGGGCCGTGCCGGCGTCAAACGCTCCCGCGAGCGCATCTCGGAGCCGATCTTCCCAGGTCCGCAGCAGTTCGCGCAGTTCGGCGCGCAGAGCTTCGACCCGGAGGTTCTGTGCGACTTCGGGGGTGCTCGCGATGTAGAAGTGCAGGCGGACCGGCCCCTCCTCTTCGACGGCGGTGTGGCGATCGAGCAGCGCACCGGAGCAGGCGCGCAACACGGCCGTTTCGACCCGGCGTTCCAACTCGGCCGAGTACCGGTCCTTCGCGAGAATTACGAGCGCGAACACCCCGCGCCGGATGCTGTCCGGCCGGATCGCCACGGCGACGTCGTCCGCGTCTCGGAATGCCCGGGCACACCGAATGTCGCGGAGTAGCTCTTGCGGCGTGGACGCGAACAGCTGCTCTTTCGGGAAAGAGTGAAAGAGGGCGGCAATGGATCGGTAGTCGTGCGAGTCCGGCATCACGCCTTCCTGCTCCAGAATCCACCGGAGCTTGGTGCGCAGCAGGGGGAGGTCACCGGCCTCCTGCCCATACGCGCGCGCGGTGAACAGGCCGAGAAAGCACTTTTCGCCGCGCGGGTTGCCGCGGTCGTCGAAATCGCGGAAGCCGATGTAATCCATGTGCGCGCGCCGGTGCACCGGGCTTTCGGCGTTCGTCTTCGTGACCAGTAGCGGCGGCCCCCGCAGGATGCGCTCTTGCAGCGCCGGAGGCAGATCGCAAACGCGCGGGTTGGAGGCGAACATCGAGCGGGGTTTCCGCAGCAGCCCAAGCCCCGAGCCGGGTCGCACCCCGAAAGTCTGCCCCACCCCCGAGCCGGCGAGCGCGTATTCTCGGTAGCCCAGGAAAACGAAATTCCCGTCCAACAGCCACTCCAGGAATGCCGCGATTTCCTCCGGAGGTGGTGCCGCCGGGCGCGGACCGGTGGCGCCCCGCAGCTCCGCTGCGAGCCTTTCGGCTGCCTGCCGCATCGCGGGGTAATCCTCGGTAGCCAGGACCACGTCGCGCAGCCGCTCCCGGACTTCCGCTTCCAGGGCCTGGCGCGCACCGCCATCGTCGATGCGCTCGAGCTCCGCGTGAACGAGCGACTCCCGGCGCCGGGAGCGCTCGGGCGGGCAGACGGCGATTGCGGCGCCGCTGCGGTCGCGCTCGCATCCGATTAGCGGGTGGAGCAGCAGGTGCGCCGGATGGCCGGCGCGCTGGAGCGCTTCGCGCAAGGTGTCGACGATGAAGGGGCGGTCGCTCAAAGCAGTTTCCACCACGGTGACCGGCGCATCCCAGCCGTCCCGGTCGAAGTCGGGGTTGAACACCCGCACGCGGGGTTCCTCTCCGGGCGCGGCGAAGAACCGGAACGCACTGGCGCACATCCCGCAAAGCGCATCGAGGTTTACCCGCTCCGCGTACTCTGCGCCCTCTCTCTCCAGCAGGAGATGCGCGAACACCTCTGCAGCGCCTCTCTCCCCGGGGGCCAGGGCAGCGCGCAGGCGCTCGAGAAGCGGGCGCGGCAGGGTCGGAGTCGGCACCCCCTGCCCTCGCTGCTCCATCAATCGGGCAATCGCGCGCGAGAGTTCGGCCATAAATCGCTTCGGGCGGTGCGCTCAGAATCCACCGGCCCCCTGGCCGTGGCTGGCCGGCGGAGCGTGGCTGGGGTCTTGGCCGTCGCAGTCGCGGCAGTACTGGGTTCCGCCCGGCCGCAAGCCCGCGGCGGCTGCGGCAGCAGGGGAAATCGCGCCGGTCGGGCTGGGGACCCAGCACAGGCGCGCACACGCGCGCTTGCGCGCGCGCTCGGCCGCCAGGGCCAAGAGGCGGCTTTCGATTTCGGCGCGCCGCTCGGCTGCAGCTAGCAGGCTCTCGATGCGCGCCTGGGCGCCGCCGGCGAGCTGCCGCGCGTATGTGATGTAGACGAATCCGGCCAATTCCCCGCCCACCTCGGCGACGTAAAAGTCGCTGCCCAGGTCGGTCGCGATGCGGCGAAAGCGGCGCAGTGCCGCTCGGTCCGGTGGCGGCACCGGTGCTCCCGCCCGCGCGAGCAGCGCCATTACGGCCGTGAAGTCCTCGCGCCGGCCGCGGCGGATCGCGACGTCCGGTGCGTGCATCAGTGTAGGTTTTTCCCTTACGAAGGGCTACGAATCAAGCGCGGGCCGGTCCCGGGATCCCGCGGGTCTTGCGATGGTTTCGGCAACTGTGGAGCGTCTGTCATACGGGCCGTACGGGGTAGTGCGCGTGGGCGGCAAGGTCCACTTTGTCCGGCAGGTTGCGCCCGGAGACGAGGTCACACTGGAGGTCA
>JBBIUR010000108.1:3332-12141 GCA_037440145.1 Myxococcales bacterium
CGCATATGCGCGCGCGGCCCGCCTGGTGCGCGCGGGCCCGGCGCGGCGCGAGCCGCCCTGCCCGTACCTCCCGCGCTGCGGCGGTTGCGACTGGCAGCAGGTGATCTACGCGAGCCAATTGGCCGCGAAGGAAAGCATCGTGCGCGAGCTCGTGGCGCGGATCGCCGGCCTGCGGGAGGTTCCCCTGGCGCCGGCGATCGCGGCGGAGAGAGAATTCGGCTATCGGCGGCGACTGAGCTTGCGCGTCGAGGGCGGGCGCGTCGGCTATTACGCGGCGGCTTCGCACGAGCTGGTGCCCGTCGACCGCTGCCTGCTCGCGGTCGCGGAGCTGGAGGGTGCAATCCCGATCGCGCAGGCGTGGGTCGCAGCGGCGGAAACGAACATTCGCAGGGTGGAAATCGTGGCTGCGGGTGACGGCGCGCGGCTTGCGATCGCGGCGCAGGCGCAAGGGCCGTTCGCCCCGAAGGACGCCGAGCGCGCCGAACGCGCGCTGGCTCGGGAGCCGCGGCTCGCCGGGATCGTGGTGCGAGGCAAGCGCTGGCGTTACGCCTTCGGTAACGAGCGAGTGGAGTTGGAGGCACCTGGCATCGGCGCGCTCTGGGTTTGCGCGGACGAGTTCAGTCAGGTCTCGCGGGCGGGCAATGCGGCCCTGGTCGAAGTGGTCCTCCGCTACGCGGCGTGCCGGCCCGAAGACGAGGTGCTCGACCTGTATGCCGGTGCGGGTAACCTCTCCCTGCCGCTTGCGCTTCGGGCAGGGCGCGTGGTCGCCGTCGAGCGCGCGCCGCGAAGTGCCGAGGATGGAAGGGAGAACGCGCGGCGCTTGGGCTTCGCGCACGTCGACTTCGTCGCTGCCGACGCGGCAGCATTCGTGTCGGCGTGGGCGCGCGAAGGGCGCAGGGCCGATGTGATCGTCTTGGACCCGCCCCGGGGGGGCGCTAGGGATGCGGCGGCGCAGCTTGCCCGGCTCAGGCCCAAGCGAGTGGTCTACGCGTCGTGCAATCCGGCGTCGCTCGCGCGCGACTTGGGGATTCTGGCGCAGGCGTTTGAGATCGAGGAGCTGCAGCCGATCGATTTCTTCCCGCAGACGCACCACGTCGAGGTCGTCGCTCGGCTCCGCCGCCAGCGGCGAGTTGGATTGGCAAGCTGGTTGCGAAAGCGCCGCGCCGGAATGTTGACTGCCCTTCGGGGGGCTCCTATTGTAGCGGGCGTTCGGCATTGCGCCGAAGCTCGCTCACGGAGTCGCGCCAATGGCGAAGCAAGGCGGGTCGCTGAAACCCAAGATCACGATCATTCCCGGCAAGGGCGTCGCTCAGACGATCAACTACCTGCTGGAGGATCGGGACGAGCTCGAGTGGTTGGTCGCGGTGGGCCGAAACAAGAACGGCGAGATTTTCTTTTACGATACCGGCGGCGACATCGTCGAGGACCTGGGCACTTTGGAGTACTTGAAGGAACGCATCGTCCGCGCGCACTTCGGCGAGGAAGGCGAATGAGCGGGCCGCGAGGCGCCGGGTTCACTCTTCCAGCTTGATCCCGGTGCGCCGTGCCAGGAGCTGGACGGCGCGGCGGAGTTCATCTACCTCCATCTCCAACGCCTCTACGCGCTCGAGGAGCCGGGAGACCGAGGGGACGGAGGGGGAACGGGCAGGCTCCGCCGCACCTGCCGGCCGGACTTCGATTTCGATCGGGTGGGCGTCGGGGCTCAGGAGCTGGACATAGCGGTCGGCCCGCGAGCCGGGTGCGGGGGGCAAGCGGCGCACGAGTCCCCGTTCGAGCAGCGGGTCGAGGATTGCCATCAGCTGGTCGAGCGATTCGATGGGCGCCATGCGCGAAGCGCGCGCCCGCAGCTCACCGGCGGTCTGCGGGCCGCGCAGGAGCAATTCCGCGAGTACGGCGAGCGCCGGGGCCTCCAGGCCGAGGGCCTCCCTTCCGTTGTGCGCGTACTTCTCCACCCGGCTGTTCGGCTGAAAAACCTTCCGGGCGAGGTAGCGCTGCTCCAGTCGCCGCAAGGCGCTGGCTACTTCTTCGTCCGAGAGCGACAGCACCGGATCCCGGTTGCTGCGCTGGTTGGCTCCCGCAGTGGCGGCGTTCACCGACAGCGGGTATTGCTCCGGGGTCGTCAGCGATTTCTCGATCAGAACGCCCAGGACTCGTGCCTCGATCGGATCGAGAACGATTTCCCGCTCCATAGCAGACGCTAATTACCAAAACCTGCTCCGCGCGTCAGGGGCAGGAGGAAGGCGCGTCGAGCGAGCGCGCTGGTCGCGTCACGATCGCGGCCAACGGGCCCGGCCCCGCGGAGAAGCGCCGAGAATGCTGCGCGCCGCGCTGCTCTGGGGGCGGTCGAGCACGGCAGCTGGCGGGCCGCTCTCCACGATTCGGCCATCGTCGAGGACGAGAACCCGGTGCGCGATCTCCCGCAGGAAGGCGGTCTCATGGGTGACCAGGACCATGGTCTGCCCGCCGCGAGCCAGCTCGGCGATGACCGAGAGGACCTCCGCGGAAAGGCGCGGGTCGAGGGCCGAGGTCGGTTCGTCCAGCAGTAGCACCAGCGGCTCCATGGCCAGTGCGCGGGCAATCGCCACGCGTTGCTGTTGCCCGCCGGACAGCGTGTGCGGCATGGCAGCGGCTAGGGCCGCGAGCCCGACGCGTTGGAGCAGGCGCAGCGCGACCTCCTGAGCGACTGCGGAGGACAAGCCGAGAACGCGGTGCGGTGCTTCCATCACGTTTTGCAGGACCGTCAGATGCGGGAAGAGGGGAAAGCTCTGGAACACCATGCCCACGCGCGTGCGCACGGCGCGCAGGATCTTGCGGTCTGCCCGTTCGCTCATGCCGGGGCGCAGGCGATAGCCCGCGACCTCGACCTCACCGGCGGTGAAGGGCGTCAGGTAGTTGAACGCGCGCAGCAGCGTCGTCTTGCCGCTGCCCGAGGGGCCCAGGATCGCGACCACCTCGCCGCGGCCAACCTGCAGATCGATGCCCTTGAGGATCTCGACCCCGCCGAGCGCAGCGCGCAAGCCGCGCGCTATGAGCACGGGCGCCTCGGTCATCGCTGGGTCGGGGTCAGCCTTCGCTCGAGGCGGCGCGCCAGGCGCGACAGCGGGTAGCTCAGGCCCAGGTACAACCCGGCACACAGCAGTCCCGGCAAGAGCCAGCCCCGCAGGTCCACCGCGGTGATCGTCATCTGCTTGGTGAGTTCCACGACGGTGATCACCGATACGAGAGAGGAGTCTTTCAGGACCGCAATGAAATCGTTGGCGATGCCGGGCAGGGCGACGCGCAGGGCTTGGGGCAACAAGATGCGGCGCAGCGCGAGGGCGTGCGACATGCCGAGGGCCATTGCGGCTTCTGCCTGTTCGCGGGGCACGGCTTCCAAGCCCGCGCGGTACAGCTCCGCTTCGTACGCTGCGTAGTTCATGCCCAGGCCCAGCACGGCCGCGGTAAACGCACCGAGCGGGAGGACCGGCGCCAGGCCGTAGTACAGGACGTAGAGTTGCAAGAGCAAAGGCGTCCCGCGAAAGATTTCGATGTACGCGGTGGCCAGCGCGCGCGCCGCGCGGCTGCCGTAACGGCGGCAGAGCCCGACGCCCAGCCCGCCCACCACCGCGAGCGCCATGGCGCAAGTGGAGATCGCCAGCGTGACCCCCGTGGCGCGGAGAAAGAGCCACAAGTGATCCCACGTCATCCAGCGCATTGGCGGCTCGAGCACCGGCTCTGGGCGGCTCGTTCCCAGGCGCTCCTGCAGCTCATTCCACAATCGCCACTTTTCCAGAATGGCGCGCAGCTCGCCTTCTGCTGCCATCGCGCCGAGAGCGCTGTCCACCGCGCTGAGGAGTTCGGGCTCGTCGGGGCGGACGCCTGCGGCGTACTGACCGGTGCCGAGAGTGGCGGCGATGCGCAGCCCCGGACGCGGCAGCCCGTAGCGATCGGCGATGATGTTGTCGAGGAGAACCCCGTCGAGGCGTCCTTGCTCCAGATCTCGATAGGGCTCTTCCACTCCCTCGTAGAGCACGATCGTGGCGGAGCTCTGCTGCAAAAGATCGAAGGCGAGCGAGCCCTGCAGCGTGCCGATACGCCAGCCGCGGAGTTCGGGAAGCGCGCTCACATGGCCGTCGCCCGCGCGCACGACGAGCACCTCGGTAAACGCGTAGTACGGGCGAGTGAAGGCGATCCGCTCTCGCCGCGCGGGCGTGACCTCCAAGCCGTTGAGGATGACGTCGAAGTCCCCGCGCTCGAGAGCGGGGATCAGATGATGCCAGTCGTTTTGGACGAATTCCGCTCGCACGCCCATCCGGCGGGCAACGGCCTCGGCGATGTCCACCTCGAACCCGATGATCCGGCTCGCATCGCGCGGATCGCGGAAGACGTACGGTTCGCCTCCCTGAAGATCGCCGCCCCATCGGAGCACGCCGCGCTCGCGCACTCGCTGCAGGCCATGGGCCGCCGTGGAATCGACCGGCATCGCGGCCGCAGCAAGGATCAAGAGCAAGGGGATCGCCGGCCATTGGCGGCGCTTGCCGCCGCGGCGCGCGGCGGGCCTGGCGAGAAGAGGCGCGCCTGGAGTTTCCGAGCGCCTCGCGGCACCGGCCGGAAGAACCGTTGCGGGATCCAGACGAGCGCGCGTGCGGGGCTTGCCCTGGATCGCCATCGTGCTCTGCGCTTGCGCTTTTTTGCCCGCAGCAATGCCTGGAATCAATGCCCCGGAGCGGGCAGCGATTGCCACCGGGCTGGGCGGCTGCGGCCCGCTTGGGCCTGCGCTGCTCGCTGCAGCTTGGCAATGTGTGGCGCGGCCCGTATAAGGGTGTGCATCCATGGATTCCAAGCGCCGATTGCGGTTCCGCTGCCGCCTCTGGTGGCGTGCCTTGGTGCGCTCGTTTCGGCCCATTGGAATCAGCCTCGCCGCTGCCCTCGGTGCCTGGGGTTGTGGCGGTGGTGCCGAATCTGTGGTGCGGGGCGGGACTCCGACGGCGACGCTCCCGCGCGAGCCGGCACACTCCCCTGCGCCGCCGTCTCCCACGGCCAGTCCGACTGCGTCTGCCGCCCCGACGGCGTCGGGAACGCCTTCTTCCAGCGCGACGCGAACGCCCACGGAGACCCCGACGGCCTCGGCAACGCCCTCGGCGACGGGCACCGCCACGGCTTCTGCGACCCCAATGCCTCCCTCCGCCACGCCGACGCGCACGGCGGCCGCCGCGATTACCATTTTGCAGCCCCTGCCAAACCAGCTCACGCTGCGGCCGACGGTCCAGGTGGCCATCCGCCTGCCCCAGGGCGCCGCGGCGGAAACAGTGGAGGTCACGTTGGACGGGGCTGCGGTTACGGACCAGCTCGTCGCGGCGGGAAGGGAGGTGGCGGGGACGCTTTCCGGCCTCTCTGCCGGATGGCACATGCTGCGGGCGGCGGCGCAGGTGGACGGGGAACGGGTCCAGGGCGAGGTGGCGTTCGAGGCCATTTCGCTCGATCGGCCGGACGAGTGCGAGATTTTGAATGCGGCCGAGTGCCTTCTGCCCTACCCGTCGTCGAGGTTCCTCGTACCGGCCGACACGCCGACCGGGTGGCGGTTGAGCCTGCCCTTTGTGGGCATGCCCGCGCAGGGGGGGCAAAGCCTGTCTCCCGAACCGTACGAGGAGCTCGACGGCTTCAGTCCCACCGTGCAGATCCTGATGCACTTTCCCGGAGGGATCGACCCAGTAGCATCCGGGGCTTCTCGGCTTATGCCGGATAGCCGGACCTACGGAACCCGCTCGCTCGACCCGGACAGCCCAACGGTCCTGCTCGACGCGGATACGGGGGAGCGCGTGCTGCACTTTATCGAAGTCGACGCGCGGGCGCTTGGCGCGCAACGGCAGGTGGTGTTCCTGCGGCCGGCGAGGAGCTTGGTGCCCGGGCACCGGTACATCGTCGCGGTGCGCAACCTAGTGCACCCCGACGGCTCGGCCGTCGAAGCGGAGCCCGTGTTTGCGGCACTGCGCGACGGGCGGCCGAGCGACATCGCGGCTTTGGAGGCGCGCCGGGAACGGTTCGAACAGGTCTTTGCGCGCCTGTCGGCGGCGGGAGTCGAGCGCCGCTCGCTGGTGCTGGCATTCGACTTCGTGGTGCAAAGCGACGAGGGCCTGACTGGCCAGATGCTGTCGATGCGCGACCAGGCCTTCGCATGGCTCGCCGAGCAAGAGGAGCCCACGTTTACCGTCGACCGGATCGTCGAGAACGACTGTGGGGCGCCCGGCACGAGCGTGTGGAGGATCGTAGAGGGCACGTTCCGGGTTCCGCTTTTCCTCACGTCGGATCCCATCGCGGAGCCGCTCGCTTCGGGCTACTTGAACCTGGATGAGCGCGGAGTTCCGCAAGCAACAGGATTTGCGCAGCCCCCGTATACCATTGCGATCCCCTGCGCCGTGCTGTCGGAGGGGCCGGTGCCGCCCCTGCTACTGGGGCACGGGCTGTTCGGGGACGGGCGGGGCATGGTGCGCGAGCTCGCTTCGAGTTCGCTGCTGAGGGATTTTCCTTTCGTCGCGGGGGCTACGGACTGGAGCGGTCTGTCCACCCGCGACATCGCCGGTGGCCCGCAGAGCTTCATCGTGAGCCAGATCGTGTTCCGGTTGGACAATTTCCGTGCTTTGCCGGATCGGCTGCGGCAAGGCCAGCTCCACGCTCTCGTTCTCGCGCGGATGATGAAGCAGGGGCTCTTCAACGCCGACCCGGTCTTTCGCACCCCGGGCGGCACCGGAGTTCTGGCAGGTCCCGAGGCTGAAGCATACTACTTCGGCGCGAGCTTGGGCGGCATCATGGGCTTGATGTTCGCAGCTCTGTCTCCCGACATTTCGCGGGCCAACGTGGACGTGCCCGCGATCAACTTTTCGTTCCTGTTGCAGCGCGCGACGCCGTTTCTCCAGTTCGAAGACGCGCTTCGCTTGACTGGGCTGGACGATCCGATGAGAGTTGCGCTGGCGATGAGCTTGATCGGCGAGCTGTGGGTGCGAGGGGAGTCCGCCGGGTACGCGACGCACATCACGAGAGACCCCCTTCCAGGAACGAACGCGAAAAAGATCTTGATGACGATGGCGTGGCTGGACCAGCAGGTTTCGAACCAGGGAACCGAGATCGCGGCGCGGACGCTGGGGTTACCGAACCTCGCTGGCTCGCTGCGCACCGGCTTGCCCGAGATTCCCGATCTCCCGGGCCCGCTGGACTCCGCACTGGTCATTTACGACACGGGGTCCTTCGACCTCGCGAACCCCGCACACCAGCCATTCATCCCCCCGCTGGCGAACCTGCAGGCGACCCCGAATGCTTGCGATCCGCACGGGCTGCGGGCGTGGATCCCGGCGTCGATCGAACAGCTCCGGCACTTTCTCCGCCCTGACGGCAAGATCGAAAACTTCTGCCACGGCCTTTGCGATGCGGGCGATCCGTGGGAGCTGCCGTTTGGAGCCGAGCAGCCATGCGACCCCTTGGCAGGAGCGACCCGGCAATGAACGCGGTGGGAGGGGTATGCCCGCGGCGCGCGGCGCGCGCCTTCGATGGCGCGAAGGCGCCCTGGGTGGCGGTGCTCGCGGTTGCCGCCGTTGTCTGGGCCGCTGCCGCTCTCGCGGGAGACGACACGGTCGGACTGATCGTGCGCCAGCGGCGGACGGGCGGGGTATACAGCAGCGCGCAAGAAGAGGTGCTGTTTTTTGGAGCCCGGAAGCGCGTCGTCGACACGCCGCGGGTGCGAACCATTTTCGACCGCGATGCGCGGACCATCACGGTGGTGAACAAGCGCCAGCGCACGTTTTTCGTCCGCACTTTCGACGAGATGAGCGGGTCGAACGCTCAGCCCAGCAGGCCGCTGGAGGGCGCGCCGAGCGCCGTATGCTCCCGCCTGGCAGCGATAGGGAACCTCACGCTCAAGCCCACGGGGCGAACCGAGAAAATCGCTGGCCTGTCGGCGAAGGAGTACGCGCTGGAAGGCGGGGCCGTGGAGGGGAGCGTGTGGGTGGCCGAGGGCGTAAAGGTGCCAGCAGCGGCGGAGTGGGAGCAGGCACTCGGATCGCTGGGCGGGGGCGACGCGCTGCGGAAGGCGCTTGCTGACATCGGCGGGCTCGTGGTGCGGACTCGGACATCGGCTGCAGTGGGCAAAAACGAGGATGGGCAGACCGAGGCAATCGAGGTCCGAAAAGGTGCGATTGCGCCGGAGTTACTCGAGGTGCCGGCTGGGTTGCGGCGCGTGGCGCCGCCGCTGCCAAGGCGGCGCTGACCGGTCGCGGCCGTGGGCGTTGCGCCCGCGGCGCATGCCAGGCGACAAAGCGTTTGACATGCCTTCGCTGCGGGGACGATAATGGAAGCGAGTGGGGCGGACGGGCGAGGAGAGGACCAGGGAGGTCAAGGAATGCGCGGCCCGACGCGTGATCCCATCATCGAGTCGCTGGAGGCGGAAGTCCCGGAGGTGGAAGCGTCCGAGCCGGCACTGGCTGGGCGCCGGGTAGCGGCGGCAGAGGACCGGCGTGTGGCGGACCGCTGGGGAATCAAGGCACTCATGCTGGCGGTCTTGGAAGACGGAATTTCCAGTTACTTTGCCGGCGATTGGCGGGCCCGCTTCGAAGCCGAACGCTGGATCTACAGTTCGCTCCGCCACTGGCCTTTTTCCTTCGTCGTCATCTGCGAGACCCTCGGTCTCGAGCCGGATGCCGTGCGCGCGGCGCTGCGAAAGATGCGCGCGGCGAATTCTCACCTGCCGCCCGCCATCGCCCGCCTGCGCCTGAACGTCCGCCGCGCCCATCGCCGTTTCCTCCCAGGGACGTAGTTTCACTTTGGGGGACGTAGTTTCACT
>JBBIUR010000109.1:0-6168 GCA_037440145.1 Myxococcales bacterium
CGCGGTGGCTGTAACCACTGGGCTCCTGCGCCTGATGAACGCCGAAGAGCTCGAGGGAGTCCTGGCCCACGAGTTGAGCCACGTTCGCAACCGGGACATTCTGATCAGTTCCGTCGCGGCGACACTCGCCGGAGCGATCATGATCCTAGCCGACATGGCCCGGTGGGCGCTTTTCTTCGGCGGCTGGAGCCGCGACGACCGCGAGAGCAACGGCAGCGGTCTGGGCCTGCTGGCAATGGCAATCCTGGCGCCTCTGGCGGCGCTGATCATTCAGCTCGCGATCTCGCGGGCAAGGGAATTTCAAGCGGACGCCAGCGGGGCCCAAATCACGCATAACCCGCTCGGTCTCGCCGCAGCCTTGGAAAAGCTAGGCCAGGCCACTGCGCGGATCCCCTTGGCCGCCCACCCGCAAACGGCCCACCTTTTCATCGTGAATCCGCTGAGCGCGAGCTCGCTGGCCAGGTTATTCAGCACCCACCCGCCGCTGGAGGAGCGCATCCGCCGCCTGCGCAGCATGATCGTCTGAGAGGACCGGGGGGTGGACGAGGAAAAGCCAGAGCGCGGCTTCCGCGTCGAAGACCGGCGGCGGTTCACTTCGACCGGTGAGCCGCGCGAGACGAGCTCCGAGGAGAACCAAGGTCCCCGCCAGGCGCGAACTTCCGAGCAGGCGGGTGCGGATTCGGAAGAATGCCGCAGGCCGCTTCCCGAGCTCACGTTCTCCACGTTCGTGTTGAGCCTGAGCACTCAAGCACTCGTGCTGCTCGGTGAAGCGCCCGACCCGACGGGGAAGGGAGTACAACCCGACCTGGAAGGAGCGAGGCAGCTGATCGACATTCTCGGCATCCTGCAGGCCAAGACCAAGGGGAACCTGGACTCCGCCGAGAGCAGCTTATTAGACAACGTTTTGTACGACCTGCGGATGCGCTTCGTCGAGCGCGCGCGCTCCAAAGGCTGATATCGCTCGAGCGTATCGGGGACCCGCCGATCGAACGAAGACTGGCTCGGAGGCTTCATGACCCTTTGTATTCGCTCGCGTCGACTCGCCGCTCTCGTTGGCACAGCGACCTTGGGATTTGTGCTGGGTTGCACGTTCTCGGGAGCTGGGGGCTTCGCCCACGCAATTAGCTTCTGGGGCGAAAAGCCTGCAGAGAAGCCGGAACCTACGCCTGCCCTTAGCGGTTCGCAGCCCGTTACGACGCTTCCGGATTTCGCCTCGCTGGCCGAGAGGCTCAGCCCCTCTGTGGTAAACATATCTACGACCGCCGAGCGGGAAGCGCCCTCATTGGGCGGGGGGCCCTCGCCGTTCGACCCCCAGGATCCGTTTCACGAGTTTTGGGAGCCTTTCGAGCGGTTTTTCGGCCCGTTCCCGCGCCGCCGCTTCAAGGAGCGGAGCCTGGGTTCGGGCTTCATCATCAACCGCGAGGGATACATTCTCACAAACAACCACGTGATCGAGAACGCACAGGAAATCAGCGTCCGGTTGGAGGACGTAAAAGAGTACAAAGCCAAAGTCGTGGGTAGGGATCCGAAGACGGACGTGGCAGTGATCAAGATCGACGGCATCGAGGGGGTGGAACCCATGGTCCTGGGCGACTCCGACAAGTTGCGAGTGGGCGACTGGGTCATGGCCATCGGCAACCCCTTCGGCCTCGACCACACGGTCACCGCCGGCATCGTCAGTGCGAAGGGCCGATTTATCGGACAGGGAAGCTACGACAATTTCATCCAGACCGATGCAGCCATCAACCCCGGAAATTCGGGTGGCCCGCTGATCAATCTGCGGGGAGAAGTAGTCGGGATCAACACCGCGATCTTCAGCCGCACGGGCGGCAATATCGGGATCGGCTTTGCGATTCCGATCAACCTCGTCAAGGAGTTGGAAAAGGGGAAAGTCACGCGGGGCTGGCTCGGGGTGCTCATCCAGAAGGTCACGCCCGACATCGCGGAGTCGATGGGGCTCAAGGAGCCGCTCGGGGCACTGGTCGCCGACGTTGTCAAAGGCGGGCCCGCCGAGGAAGCCGGCATCAAAGTTGGAGATGTCATCGTCGAGTTCGACGGCCACCCCATCAAGGAATCGAACGAGCTGCCGTGGCTAGTGGCACGGACACCCGTCGGCAAGTTGGCCACAGTCAAGGTGATCCGGAACAAAAAGGCGGAGACGATTACGGTCAAAATCGGCGAACTCAAGGAGGAAGAGGTCGCTGCTGGCCCGGGCGGGAGCGAGGAAGACTTGGGCCTGACGGTGCAGACCTTGACTCCGGATGTCGCCGAGAGCCTGGGCATCGGCGAAGACGTCAAGGGCGTCGTCGTCACCAATGTCGAGTCGGGAAGCCCCGCTGACGAAGCAGGGCTGCGCCGCGGTGACGTGATCCTGGAGGTCAATCGCAAGCCCGTGCCGGATCTGGCGTCGTTCCGCCGGGCAATCCGCGAAAGCCCCAAGGGAAAGAGCATCTTGCTGTGGGTGCGCCGCGGCGAAAATACCATCTTCGTCGCGGTGAAACCCGAGCGGTGAGTCAGGCAGGAACGCGAGGCGGAAGCGGCCCGCGGGCCGCCGCCGATCTCAAACGAGCATGGTGCGGCGCTTCGTTCTCGGGCTCGTCCTGCTGGCATTCGCCGCGATCGCCTTCGGAGCCGTGGCGGCAAGGCAGTACCTGCGCCGTCTCGATGCCTTGGTGGTCGAAAAGTTCTCGGGGCGTCGGTGGGACTTCCCGTCGAAAATCTACTCCGCTCCCACGCTGCTGTACCCCGGGCTCGATATCGAAGGGATCGGCCTCTGGCGCCGTCTTCGGCGGCTGCAGTACCGGCCCGTGCAAGGGGACCTCGCCTTCCCCGGAGAGTACCGGGCGCCGCGGTCCGGCCCCGTGGACGTCTACTTGCGGGAATTCCTCTACCCGAACGGCTTTCACGCCGCGCGGCGCGTGCGGCTCGAGAGAGCGGGCCCTCGCATCACCCGCATCGTCTCCTTGGAGAGCGGCGAGGATCTCGCCGCCGTCGAGCTCGAACCCGAGGTGCTGGCCGGCCTCTACGAAAACATCTGGGAAGAGCGAAGGCTCGTGCGCCTCGACGAGCTCCCTGCCAAATTGATCCACGCGATCCTGGCTACCGAAGACCAGCGATTCTTCCAGCACCGCGGAATCGATCTCGCGGGCATCGCCAGAGCCTTCTGGGTGAATCTGACCACGGGAAAGATCGTGCAGGGGGGCAGCACGCTGACTCAGCAGCTCATGAAGAACTTTTTCCTGACCGAAGAGCGAACCGTGCGCCGAAAGGTGCGCGAGATCGCCATGGCACTGGTCGCCGAGCGCCGGTACTCGAAGCGCGAAATCCTGGAAAACTATGTGAACGAGATCTACCTGGGACAGAACGGAGCTCAAGGGATCTTCGGAGTTCGCGAAGCAGCGCATTTTTACTTCCGCAAGAAACCCTCCGACCTGACGCTCGCCGAGTCGGCCTTGATCGCCGGCTTGATCAAGGCGCCGAATCGCTACTCCCCTTTCCTCCACCCCGAGCGCGCGCTGCGGCGACGGAACTACGTGTTGCACCTCATGCACAAGAGCCGCCTGATCTCCGAGGGGGAGCTTCGGGAGGCTACGGCTGCACCTCTCGGCGTCGTGCCCTGGGAAGGCGAGCGCGCCGACGCCCCATACTTCGTCGACTTTCTGCGGCGCGAGCTTGCCCAGACATACCCCAGCGAGGTACTCACAAAAGAGGGGCTCCGCATTTTCACCGGGCTCGATCCCGAGATGCAGCGCGCAGCGGAGCGGGCCTTGGAAGAGGGCCTGGCCGCGCTCGAAAAGAGATATCCTCGCTTGGCCGGAACGGGAGGCGGGAAACTGCAGGGCTGCCTGGTGGCTCTGGAACCCCAAACGGGTGAGATCAAAGCAATGATGGGTGGGCGCGACTACTCCGAGACCCAGTTCAACCGCGTAACGCAATCCCGCCGCCAACCGGGGTCAATTTTCAAGCCGTTTACCTACGTCGCCGCTCTCGATCGCCCCGCGAGCGCCGGTGGGTGGAACCCCACCTCACACGTCGAAGATGCCCCCTTTACCTGGGAATACGAGGGACGCGAGTGGAGCCCCGCCAATTACAGGGGAACCTACTTTGGCCTCGTGACCGTCCGCCAGGCGCTCGAACTGTCGCTCAACGGGGCCACCGCCCGCCTCGCGCGCGAAGTGGGACTGGAGCGAGTCCGGGAAGTCGCACGCCGCATGGGCATCTCGAGTCCGTTGCCGTTGTATCCCTCGATGGTGCTCGGCTCCGTGGAAGTGTCGCCACTGGAGGTCGCACAGGCGTACGCAGTGCTGGCGAACCAGGGGTTGCGAGCGACTCCCCTGGCCATCCGCGCTGTGGTCGATCCGAGCGGGCGGGTCGTCGAACGTCACCCATTCGAGGTCGAGCGGGCCATCAGCCCCCAAGTAGCGTTCCTGGTCACACATTTGTTGGAAGGCGTGCTAGATCGGGGCACAGCGGCGAGCGCGCGGCGGCTGGGGTTCCAGCGCCCAGCAGCGGGCAAGACGGGAACGACCAACGAGTACATGGACGCCTGGTTTGCGGGCTTCACGCCCGATCTTCTGGCCGTCGTCTGGGTGGGGTTCGACGAAAAGCGACCTGTGGGGCTTTCGGGTTCCCAAGCCGCCCTTCCCATCTGGGTGCGCTTCATGAGCGAAGCGACGGCAGCCAGACCTCCGCGGCCATTTCTGCCTCCGCCGGGCGTTCACCTGGTGCGGATCGATCCGCTCAGCGGAGAGCTAGCAACGCCAGCCTGCGCCGAGGTCATCGAAGAAGCGTTTCTGGCAGACGACGAACCGAAGACGCCCTGCCACCTGCACGCTGCTCTGGCCGGTGCGGTAAGCGGCCCGCAGCCGCAGGAGTTTCGGCCCATCCGAATCCCGTGAAAGCAGTGCACTTCTCTCTGATCGCCCCGTTGCTCCTGATGGCCGCGTGCAGCGCTCCCGGGCCGAAAAGCCCGCAGTACGCGCCCCGCGCGCCCGAAGAAAACGTCCCGGCTCTGCAATCCGGCCCCTTGGAAGAAGAGGCAATTGTGCAGGAAGTCCCTTCCCAGGAACCCATCGAGCCTGCCGTCACACCCGACCCGGCCGAAGTTTTGGCGAGTATCCCGCCGGACACGCCGCCGGAGCGCGTCGCCTCTCTCCGCCTGACCGAAGAGGCGTCCGGCCTTTTGGCCCGCGGGGATACCCCAGCGGCGCTCGACAGACTCGAAAAAGCGATCCGCATCGACCCCGCGAATCCGTACGCGTACTACTTGCTCGCGCAGATGCACTTGCGGGCTGAGCGCTTCGACCAGGCAGTTGCGTTCGCAGAAAAGGCAGAGGTGCTGTTCGGCTCGTCGAACCCCGCCTGGCAGAGCCAAACACTGGCGTTGAAGGGGTCCGCGTTCGAGCACGCGGGGCGGTATCCCGAAGCGCGAGAGGCGTATCGGCGCGCGGTCGAGCTGGTGCGGGGGAATGTGGCCGCCCGCGCGGGTTTGGCGCGGCTCGGTTCGGCCCCGCCGGTGCACAGCTCACCGCCGGGAGAGCTGCTGCAATGATGGTGCTGGCGATCGAGAGTTCCTGCGACGATACGGCTGCTGCCGTCTTCGATGGCGAGAGGCTGCTCTCCAGCATCGTGTCTTCGCAAGATGCGGCGCACGAAAGATACGGTGGAGTGGTGCCGGAGCTCGCCTCCCGGAACCACATCCGGTGCATCGCACCGGTGGTCCGTCGGGCCCTGGAGCACGCAGGGGTTCGAATCACACAGATCGAGGGGGTGGCAGCAACCTACGGCCCTGGGCTTGTCGGATCCCTTCTCGTGGGCCTCTCCACCGCAAAGGCAATCGCCTTCGCGCGCGGGCTGCCGTTCGTGGGCGTGAATCATCACGAGGGCCACCTGCTTTCGATCTTGTTGGACCGACCCGTTGCGTTTCCCTATCTCGCGCTGCTCGTTTCCGGCGGCGATACGAGCCTGTATTTGGCCAAGGATATCGGCAGCTACCGGTTGCTCGGCTGCACCCGCGACGACGCGGCCGGCGAGGCGTTCGACAAGGCCGCGAAGATGCTCGGTTTAGGATACCCTGGGGGCCCGAAGATCGATTGCCTGGCACAGGGTGGCGACCCCAGCGCCGTCCGTTTTCCCAGGGCGCGGCTGAAGGGCAACCGGAGCGGAAGA
>JBBIUR010000109.1:6179-12047 GCA_037440145.1 Myxococcales bacterium
TCAGCGGATTGAAAACCGCCCTGTGGCATTTCGTGGCGGAAGGGGGCGTGAAGAGAGTTGGCCTGCCGAACGTCGCGGCCTCCTATCAAGAAGCGATCGTAGACATGCTTCTGGACAACACCTTTACTGCGGCCGAGGTGCAGGGCTGCAGCCGGATCGTTGTCGCGGGAGGTGTCTCTGCAAACAGCCGGCTGCGCGCTCGCGCAGCGCAAAGCGGCACGGAACGGGGCTTCGAAGTGTACGTGCCGCCGCTGCGGTTTTGCACGGATAACGCAGCCATGATCGCCCTTGCGGGGCACTTCCGCCTGCAGCGCGGCGAACGCTCGCCCTGGACGCTGAACGCCAAAGCGGACTTGCAACTCTGATGGCCCGCAAGCGGCCGAATGGCTCACTCGGTTGGGTGCGCCGCGAGCTGGCATCTCTGGGCCGGCAACCGCGCCGGCGCTGGGCGCAGCATTTCCTCTCCGACCTGGGAGTGGCGCGGCGCATCGTCGAAACCGCGCGCGTAGAGGGCGCGCGCGCGGTCCTCGAAATCGGTCCCGGACTAGGAGTCCTGACCGACTTTCTCGCGCCGCTAGCGGAGCGCCTGATCTTGATCGAAATCGACCGCGATCTCGCAGCGCGCCTCCGGCGGCGCTACGTCTCGCTCCGTCACGTCGCCGTGCTGGAGGAGGACGCACTTGCCGTCGACTATCGCACCTTGCTCGAGGGCTGCTCACCCGCAGTGGCGATCGGCAACCTGCCCTACAACATCGCCACCCCGCTCATCACCCACTTGCTCGCTGCTCGCGACCGGTTTTCCCGCTTGGTTTTCCTGCTCCAAAAAGAAGTCGCGGCCAGGATCGCGGCACCCGCCGGAAGCCCGGCATACGGGGCACTGTCCGCAACCGTTCAAATGTACTGCGATGTCCGAATCGCATTCCCCGTGAGTCCGGGCGCTTTCGTTCCCCAGCCCAAGGTGCGCTCCGCCTTGGTCGTCATGGAGCCGCTGCCGCACTCCCGCTGCGACATCGGCGATGCCCAGCGCTTCCAGCGGATCGTGCGCGGACTGTTTCTGCATCGCCGCAAGCAGCTCGTGAATGCCGCCAAGGGGGTGCTCGCAGAGCCCGAGACCGCGCTGGCTGCTGCGGGGCTCGACCCCAGGCGCCGCCCGGAAACTCTGACTTTGGAAGAGCTCGCTCGGCTTGCCCGCACCGCGAACGAATGCCCGAGCTACCGGAAGTCGAGGTGATCCGCCGCACGCTCGCACCCCATGTCACCGGGAAGCGGATCACCGAGGTCACCGTCGGCCGCGCCCACCTGCGCCGGCCCCTGCCCCACGGCTTTGGCTCCGCCTTGACCGGCCGCACCATAGAATCTCTGGACCGGAAGGGTAAGTTCTTGCTCTTCCACCTGGCACCCGCCGGTACCTGGCTCGTCCATCTGGGAATGAGCGGCTCCCTAGCCATCCGGCGAGCGGGAGCCTTCGAGCACGACCACGTGCGGGTCGGCTTGGGAGGAAATCTCGATCTTGTGTACAACGACCCGCGGCGTTTCGGGTGGATGAATTTCGTACAAACAGGCGTTCCGCCCGAGCTCGCCGCGCTCGGCCCCGACCCGTTCGAGCCTGCGTTCACCTTTGAAGTCTTTTGCAGCTGTTGCCAGCGTCGCAGGCCGATTCGCAACCTCCTCACGGACCAGACAGCAATCGCTGGAATCGGAAACATTTACGCGAGCGAGATCCTATTCCGAGCACGCGTGCGGCCGGGCAAAGCGAGCCGGCGCCTTTCCAGAGCCGAACGGAGGCGCGTCTACGAAGCAATCGCACAAGTGCTGGGGGAAGCAATTCGGCTAGGTGGAACCTCGGTGGCAAATTTTCGCGATGGCGAAGGCCGGCCGGGGTTCTTCCAGATGCGCCTGCAGGTCTACGGCAGGCAGGGCCAACGCTGCCTGCGGTGCGGCTGCGCCATCCGCCGCCGTGTCCTGGCTGGCCGGTCGGCCTTTTACTGCCCGGGCTGCCAGCGCTGAACCGGGCCGTCGAAGCGCGAGAGCAGCTTCTCGACCGCCGCAGTCACCGCCTCGAGCGCGACCCGGTGCAAGCAAACGCCTTCCGCGTCACACTGCGCGCACCGGTCCGCGGCGGCGAGCACGCGCACCCGCCCAACGGGCGGCCGCCAGTGGGGTAGTGTCTCGGCCCGGAAAACCGCTGCGGAAGGAGTTCCGACCACTGCCGCCAGATGCGTAATGCCAGAGTCGTTGCCCACGTATGTTGCCACCCTTTCCAGAAGAGCCGCCACGCGGGGCAATTCCTCGCGCACCACGCCGAGACTCGACTCTATCCTCGGCCGGCCTTCCTCCGCAGGACCGCGCAGTTCGAAAACGGCTGCGCCCCGAGCGCAGCACCAAGCCGCAAGTTGCTGAAAACCGAGCCAGTTCTTGCGCGGCGATCCGCTCCCCGGGTGCAGGAGGACGATCGGCTTCCCCTCGGGATTGCGGCGGGCGACCCAAGCCGCTGCCCACTCCCGCGCCTCTGGAGGCCGCCACAGGCGCGGTTTCCGCGGCCGCACGCCGAGGCACGCGGCGTAGTATTCGCTCGCGTGCTGCTGTGATCCGAATCCGCGAAAGGGCCACACCGAAACCCTGCATCCGCTCCCGAGCCGGCTCAGGTTCGCGCAGAACTGCGGGTCCCCATGTCCCGACCACGAATGCGCTTCTGCGCACGCAGCGAGCAGCGAGGCCGCTTCCTCCCCCGGCACTCGGGAATACATCTGAGCCACGGCGCTGCGGTCGATCGACCGGACCTCGAACGGGCCCTTCTCGATAAGCGCAAGCCACGCGGGGCGGGCCACCACGCGCACGAAGCCCTGCACCTCCGCGCGCAGGGCGCAAAGCGCAGGCAAGAAGCACAAAAAGTCGCCCAGAGCGCCGGGGAAGATGAGCAGCACGTCGCGCCGCATCCGCTCCACGGGGAGATCAAATTGACTTGCCAACACCCCGCCGTTATTGTCCGCGCATCGCACACGGGTTCAATGGAATGCCAACGGATATCGCCACGTCTCCGCTCGAACTGATCGGCCGCACCCCTGTCGTGCGCCTCAACAGGATGGTCGGAGAGCAGGATGCCGAGGTCTGGGGAAAGCTCGAATCCGCCAATCCCGGAGGCAGTGTCAAAGACCGCATCTGCCTCGCGATGATCGAAGCGGCGGAGCGCGAAGGACGGATCAAGCCTGGAGACACCATCATCGAGCCTACGAGCGGCAACACGGGGATCGGGCTGGCACTGGTTGCTGCCGTCAAGGGCTACAAGCTCATCCTGACCATGCCGGACACCATGAGCCAGGAGCGGCGCAGTCTGCTGATGGCGTACGGCGCCACGCTTATTCTCACGCCGGACACGAGGGGAATGGGCGGTGCCATCCAGAAAGCGGAGCAGTTGCTCGCGGAAAACCCCGACTACTTCATGCCGCAACAGTTCAGCAACCCGGCGAACCCCGAGGCACACCGGCGCACCACGGCTATGGAGCTCCTCGAACAGTTCGAGCGCATCGATGCCTTCGTGGCAGGCGTCGGAACCGGCGGAACGATCACCGGCGTCGGGGAGATTCTCAAGCAGCACATGCCGGGAATCCGCATCGTCGCGGTCGAGCCCGCGTCGTCACCCGTTCTTTCCGGCGGCGAGCCCGGGTTCCACCGGATCCAGGGGATCGGCGCGGGATTCGTGCCCGAGATTCTCAACGTAGACATATACGACGAGATCGTCACGGTCACGGACGAGGATGCCGCAGCGTACACGCGGCGCCTGGCGCGCGAGGAAGGCTTGCTGCTCGGCATCTCTTCCGGAGCGAACACGTGGGCTGCCCTACAGGTTGCTCGCGAGCTCGGTCCTGGAAAGACGGTCGTGACCGTGTTCTGCGACACCGGAGAGCGTTACCTGACGACGGAGGTTTTCCGAGGTGAAGGCATCTGACCCTGCGACGAAGCTCGCCGAGCTCCGGAGCCTCTTGCGCAACGCGGCACCGCTGCTCGTGGCGTACTCGGGCGGTGTCGATTCGACGTTCCTGTTGCGCGTGGCTGCCGAGACCGTGGGGCGCAGGGTCACAGCACTCACCGTGCGCAGCCCCGCGTCGCCTTCCGACGAGCTCGCAGACGCAACGAGAATTGCCGCGCAGCTCGGAGTCGACCACATCATCGTCGACAGCGATGAACTGGAAATCCCCGCGTATCGAAGTAACCCCACCGATCGCTGCTTTCATTGCAAGAGCAATCTGTTCGCGATCTGCGCGGCGGAAGCCCGACGGCGCGGCATCGCGACGATTGCCGACGGCGCCAACCTCGATGATTTCGGGGATTACCGGCCTGGCCTAGAGGCGGCGGCGGAGCACTCGGTGCGCCACCCCCTGGCAGAAGCCGGGCTTTCCAAAAAAGAGATCCGCGCGCTGAGCCAAGCGCTGGGCTTGCCGACATGGGACAAGCCCGCTAGTCCCTGTTTGTCCTCGCGCTTCCCTTACGGCACCCCGATCACGCACCGGCGTCTGCGCCAAGTAGGGGCGGCAGAACAGGTTCTCAAGCAATTGGGCTTCGCGGTGTGCCGGGTGCGCTACCACCGGGAAGTGGCCCGGATCGAAGTACCGGTCGGCGACTTGCCGCGCCTGCTAGCAGGCACCACGAGGCGGGAAGTGGTGCGGGCCCTGCGTGCAATTGGCTTCCGCTACATCGCGGTGGACTTGCAAGGGTTTCGCAGCGGGAGCCTTAACGAAGGTCTCTCCGCGATCGCAGCCACCAAGCAGCCCAGGCTAGGTCCTCGGGCGCCGTGATTTTGAGATTTGCCCTTTCTCCGAGAACCACCCAGACGCGAACTCCGTCCCTCTCCACCAAGGCCGCGTCGTCCGTCGCCCGCCAGCCCTCGCGCAATGCCCGTTCGTGAGCGCGCTGCAGCAGAGCGAAGCGAAATGCCTGTGGGGTCTGTGCACACCAGAGCCGAGTGCGATCCAGCGTCTGAACTACGCATCCCTCCGCATCGAGCTCCTTGACGGTGTCGGTAACTGGGACCGCCGCAATCGCGGCCCCTCGCTCCGCGGCAACCCGTGCGCACTCCGCAATCAGCGCCGGGCTGACCAGTGGGCGGGCAGCATCGTGAACCACAGCGACATCCACCGCACCCCCGAGAATTTGAAGGCCCCGCCACACGGACTCCTGCCGGTCCGCCCCGCCCCCGGCACACTGCCACTCCGGGCCGCCGCGCAGCTCCGGCGCTAGTACCTGTCGCGCCCTCTCCACCGCCTCCGGCTCCACCAAGATCACGAGCCGACCAATCTCGGGCACAGAGCGAATCGCCCGCACCGTGTGGACCAGTATGGGGGCTCCCTCGATCTCGACAAGCGCCTTCGGCCTTCCCGCACCCAAGCGCTCTCCCCTGCCCGCCGCAGGCACAATCGCCCCAATTCGAGTAATCATCGGCAAACAGAAAAAAAAGGGGCGAGCTCCGCGCTCGACCCCTTCCCCCGCGCGTCCGATCGCAGCACACCGGTTTCAGTGGGCGAATATTTGTTTCAGCTCGTCCATGATCTTCTCCTCCGGGTGACTCCGGGCAATCGACAGTTCTTTCACGAGCAGATTCCTCGCCGTATCCAGCATCTTGCGTTCGCCGAACGACAGTTCTTTGTCCCCTTTGAGCACGAAGAGGTCGCGCAGAACCTTGGCGATCTCCAAAATCGAACCGGTTTTGATCTTTTCCGTGTACTCTCGGTAGCGGCGGTTCCACGTCTGCTGGTCCACTTCCACCTTTCTCTCGCGGAGGATTTTGTACACCTTCGACACCATGTCCTTCCCGATGACCCGCCGCAGCCCCACCTGCTCCACATTCTCCGTGGGAATCATGATCGTCATGTC
>JBBIUR010000110.1:0-5850 GCA_037440145.1 Myxococcales bacterium
CGTGCATGTCGTTGCCGACTTTGTTTATTCGAAATCGAGCATGCGGCCGACGCGGTGGGTGCTGGTGGTGCCCGCGGAGTCGCCGATTCGCTCGCTCGAAGATTTGCAGGGCAAGAAGGTGGCCACCGAGATGGTCAATTTCACGCGCCGGTACTTCGCCGAGCGCAACATCGATGTGGAAGTCGAATTCTCCTGGGGCGCCACGGAGGCCAAGGCCGTCGAGGGCCTGGTGGACGCGATCGTCGAAGTCACTGAGACCGGCAGCACCATCCGCGCCCACGGGCTGCGCATCGTCCACGAGCTGTGCGAGTCCAACCCGCAGCTCATTGCCAACCACGCTGCCTGGGCCGATCCGTGGAAGCGTTCCAAAATCGAGCAGATTCGCCTTTTGCTGAGCGGGGCCATGCAGGCCGAAGCGAAGGTGGGCCTGAAGATGAATGTCGCAAAAGACAGCCTAGAGAAGGTGATCGCGCTGCTCCCGAGCATCACGGCGCCGACAGTGGCGCCGCTCTATCCGGCAGCCTCGCTGCAGGGGAGCCAGTGGTTCGCCGTGGAAACGGTGGTTGCGGAAGCGGTGGTGCGCGACCTGATCCCCGAGTTGATCCGGGCCGGCGCGGTGGGCATCATCGAATACCCCTTGAACAAGGTGATATGAAACTGCGAGTCGCCGTGGCATTGCTGTCCCTGCTGGCGGTCGGGGCTTGCCGCCGGGAGGATCCAGAAGAGCGCGCGCGGCGCATGGCCGAGGAGGTGCAAGCGGCACTGGGTGACGTGCAAGCCGCTGCCCTCGCGCAAAAGGTCGCGCCGGAGACGGTCCGCGAAGCCCAGCAGCACCTCCGCACCTTGGGCGAGTACCTGGGCGAGGTGAACGGCGTGCTGGATGCCGTGACGGTGAACGCTGTCCAGGCCTTTCAGACAGCCGAAGGGCTCGAGCCCAACGGAATCCTCGACGAGCGCACGATGGCCCGCCTCCGAGAGGCGGCTGCGCGGAGACAACAAGCTGGCGCGCAGCCCGCTACGGTCGCCCGGTAGGCCACGCCGCCTATTCTTGCATCCGCTGCAAGATCTCGTCGCGCCGGCCTTCTTCGATCAGCTGGTCGTTCTTGCGCGCCTCGCGAAACCCCAGATACGTGAAGAAAAGCACCAGCAAGAGCATTCCCGCGATGGGGATGTTGTCTGGCAGCAACAGGATTTCGAGGAACTGCTCGAGGCCGCTTTTCGGTCCGACCGGAACGCTCATGGCACCGCGACCGACTACCAGCGGCCTGTGCGGCTGTCAACGCCGCCCGCCGCGGCTCACGCGGCCCGCCCGTAGCCCTTCCACCAAAGCCAGAGGTAGGCCGACGTGATCGCGGCGATCACCACCAGGCCGGCGGCGTCGGGCAGCGCCAGGCCAAAGCGCTGGTAAAAGGTGCGCCGCGTGCGCAGCTGGAAACCCCGCGCTTCCAAGGCCATCGCCATGTAGTCGGCGCGCCGCAGCGCGCCCAGGAAAACCGGAACGACGACGGGGACGTAGCGCTGCACCCGTCGCCAAAAGCCGCCTGCGTCGAAGTCGAACCCTCGGCAACGCTGCGCCTGCACCACCGCAAACGCCGCGTCGACGAAGGCAGGGACGAGGCGGAACGCGAGCGTCATCGTGAAGCCCAGCTTGTACGGTACTCCTACCCGAGTCAGCGCGTAAGCGAATTCCTCCACCTTCGTGGTAGAGAGAAACAGCGTGCCTACGGCAAGAAAATCCGTGAGCTTCAGTGCCATGCCGAGGGCGTATAGCAGCGACTCCCGGCTCAGGCTCACATAGCCGACCTGGACCCAGGGCTTCCCCCTTCCCCCGAAAAGCGCCCACACGAGGAAGGTCATCGCGAACACCATGGTGAAAAGAACTCGCAGCCGGCGCACGTTGGCGAGCGACCCGGTCGCTGCCAGCGCCGCGCCAACGCCGAGCAGCAGCGGCAACTGCGCGAGCGGATGATCGCAGACAAAAGCGGCGACGAAGAAACCCACCATCCCGGCGAGCTTCACCACCGGGTGCAGCCGGTGCACGGCCGTGCGCCGGTCGATATAAAGGTAGAGGGGCATCGCTACGGTGTCCCCTTCGGCAAACCCGGGAACTCGACACCGCCGACCCGCCGGTGCGGCCGGACCAGCCAGCCCCGCATCCCGCCCGTGCCCCGCTCGCGTGGCTGATCGAAACCCAGCCGCTGCCACCGGGGCTTCGCTTGCAGCCCGTTCGCCGCACCTCGAGCCGCGACACCCCCGCGCCCGGCTTCCCGTTGTTCGTGCTGCGCCGCGCGCTGTCGGTGCCCCGCCCGCAATCGGGCAACGAACCCGCAACCGCACGGGCCCGTGCTCCCCGCTATCTCCCAAAAGCGCATCTCTACGATCTCGCCCCGCTCGGCAATGGCCCGCTGCCGCTCGCCGCTTTCGCCTCCCACTGCACGGCGGCCAGGAGCTCTTCCACGGAAAGGGCGCTCCACCCCAGGCGGTTGGCGATTCGGGTGACCTCGGGCACGCGGAAGTGACAGCGCTCGAGCAGTTCTTCCTGCCGGAAGAGCTCGCGCAGCGGGCCGTCGAATACAATCCGACCGCCCGCCATGAGAATTCCCCGCTGCGCGTATTCGGCGACCACCCACGGGCTGTGCGTGATGACGACCATGGTCATGCCCTCGCCGTGCAGTCGCGCAACCAGCTCCATCATGCGCACCTGCTCGCGATAGTCGAGCCCCGTGGTCGGCTCGTCCAGGATGAGCAGCCGCGGGCGCTGCGCCAGCATTGCGGCCACCGCGAGCCGCTGCCGCTCGCCTTTGGTGAGCAAGAAGGGATCGGCATCGCGGGAGTCGGCGAGGCCCACGGCTTCCAGCGCTTCATCGATCCGCTGGCAAAGCTCGGGCTCGGCCACGCCCAGGTTGCGCGGGCCGAAGGCCACCTCCTCCCGGACCGTGCTGGCGAAGAGCTGCTGGTCGGGATCCTGAAACACGTACCCGACCAGCCCTGCAATGCGGGCGAGCGGGAGCCTGCGGACATCGGTGCCCCACAGCTCGACGCGCCCTCTTTGCGGGCGCAGCAACCCGTTGAGCAGCTTCGCAAGAGTCGTCTTTCCCGAACCGTTTTGCCCGACTAGAGCGACGAAGTCGCCCTCGCGAAGTTCGAGGTCGATGTCTTCGAGCGCGCGCCGGCCGCCGGGATACGCGAAGCTGGCACCCCGCACGCTGACGGCGGCCGGAGCGCGGGATTCGCGGGCCGCCGGGGGCGGCGCAGCTCTTGCCGTCGCGCCGCCCCGGAGAACGCGCGCGACATCGTCGGCGCTGCGGACCTCGGGCGGCAAGCCGAGGGCGAGTGCAATGCGATCCACGTCGCGGGGCCGCACCCCGTTCCGCCGCAGGCTCTCTGCATCGCGCAGCAGCACGCCCGGCGGCCCTTCGGCGATAATTTGCCCTGCGTCCATGAGCACCAGCCGGTCTGCCACCTCTGCGGCCTCGATTTCGTGCTCAATCAGGAGTATCGTGTGCCCCTGTCTGCGCAGCGCAGCAAGCGTTTGGAACACTTCGCTTTTGCCCAGTGGGTCGAGATCGGTCGTGGGCTCGTCGAGCAGCAGCACCGGCGGGCTCATAGCGAGAACGGCAGCGATCGCCAAGCGCTGCTTTTCCCCTCCCGAAAGCGTGGTGGGATCGCGGCTCTCGAACCCGGAGAGTCCCACCGCGGCCAGCGCCCCGGCAATCCGGTCGGCCATCTCAGCCGGCGGCACTCCCAACTGCTCCAAGCCGAACGCGACTTCCTGGACGACGTCGGTCGCAAAGAGCTGCGCTTCGAAGTCCTGCAACACGAGGCCCACTTTGCCGGCTAGATCGGCGACCTGAAGGCCGTCGAGGGGTTGCCCGAGCACCGCGATGTGCCCGGAGAGATCGCCCGCCTGAAAGCAGGGAACGGTGCGGTTCAGGCATTTCGCGAGCGTGCTCTTGCCCGCCCCTGTCGGCCCCATGACGACGACGAGCTCTTCCGGCTCCACGCGCAACGACACGCCGCGGAGCGCAGGAGCGGTTGCCCCCCGGTACGTGAACGTCAGCTTTTCGATCAGGATGGCAGGTGCAGCCATGGGGTCGGTCTTGCCAGGGCTTTTGCGGAGGGCCGCGGTTCGGATCCCCAGGGCGCGCGGGCGGCGCTCACATCAGGGCAAGTCCTAAGACGAGCAGCGCCACGGCAGGTGCTACGCCGAGCGTCGCTGCGCGCATGCGCGCAGCGCCTGGATCGAGAGCCGCGACCGGGGTCGACGAGAGTTCCCACTGGCCCGTCGAAAAGAGATTGCCGGCAACCAGCCCGCTGCCAGCCGCAACCGCCACGAGCCCGAGCCCCACGGCGCGGCGCCATCTGGGCGGGTACCGGCGCGCAGGCAGGATGTCGGAGTAGAGCAAATGCCGCCGCTTCACGCGCGGGTAAAGGACCGCGAGGAGCAGGGGACCTAGTGTGGATGCGACGAGCAGGTTGTTGACCAGTACGATGTTGCCGAGCACGGAGAACGGGATGAAGCCCAGGAAGTTCAAGCCCCAGCCGATGATCAGCGCGCACGAGGCAGCCGCCAGCAGGACGACGCCGAGAAACTTCAGCCACACCGCGTCGAACAGGTAGGCCGACCAGCGCCCGTGCCAGACCGGCACGGGATCCTCGGAGGCGAGGATCTCCCAAGCCTTGTACGGAATCAGGCCGTAGGCGAAGTTTCCCGCGAAGCCGAAGAGATCTCCGGGCCCGATTCCGCCGAAGAAGTCGCCGATCACGTTGCCGATCGCTGCGCCCCACGCCGCGGCAGGGCCGAAAAGAAACGAACACACTACCGGCACCGCATTGGCGGGGCGGAGCTCGGTTACGCCGGGAATGATCGGGAGCACTTTGAACGGGATGAGAATCGCCGCGTAAAGCGACGCGGTCAGGGCGACGAGCACCACCATGCGAGTGTTCCGCCACATCTCGATCAGATCGGACATCGACTCGCCTCGCGGCGATGGCTACCGCGGCGCCGCGCGGCGCGCAAGGGGCCGCGCTGGCCGCGCCCCTTTACTTCCCAGCGGCGACGGCCATAATCGGGCGCCGATGCGCGGGGCAGCCATTGCCTTGACTGCGGGGCTCGCTGTGGCGCTGGGAGGTTGCGCGGCGCGCCGGCACTACACGGCGGACGAGTATTTTGCTGCCGCCGAGAAGGAGTTCCGCTCGGGTTCGTATACCCTGGCGATCCGCACGTACCAGGAGCTGCTGGACCAGTTCCCCTTCAGCCCGCACTCCGAAGAGGCCGAGCTGCGGATTGCCCACGCCCACTATCTGGCGGGCGAGTACGTCGAAGCCATCGCGGCGCTGACCGACTTCCAGCGGCGCCACCCGACAAGCGCGTACCTGCCGATGGTCGGGTACTTGATCGGCATGGCCTACAAGCGGCAAATGGGTGCGATTGATCGCGACCAGTCGGCGGCGCGGAACGCCGAGGCGTATTTCACGAATGTGGTAGAGCAGTACCCGGAGAGCCCGTATGCTGAGCTGGCCCGGGAGGAGCGGGCAGATTGCCGGCGGAGTCTGGCGCAGCACGAGCTTTACGTTGCCCGGTTTTACCACCGCCACGGCAACGCGCGCGCCGCGGAGCAACGCGCGCTGGAAGTGGTGGGCCGCTACCCGGAGACCGAGGCCGCGGGCGAGGCTCTTTTTCAGCTCGGCGAGCTGTACCGCGCAGAGGGCAACCGCCACCAGGCAGCGCTGGCGTTTGCCTCGGTGGCAACCCAGTACCCTCACAACGGTCGCGCTGCGGCCGCGCGGGGGCTGGGAAGCGCTCGATCTCGGCTTTGACCAGCTCGTTGCCCGCGTCGTAGCGCTTCA
>JBBIUR010000110.1:5860-11892 GCA_037440145.1 Myxococcales bacterium
GCGGCCGCCCGGGCGTTGCTAAAGCGCATTGGCGACGAGGCCGTCGCTCGCGAAGCCGATCCGCGGCAGCAATTGCTGGCGGCCGCCGGGTACGCGCAGCGCCGCTCCGAGGTCGTGCTGGCAGAGACGGTCGAGGTCCCTGGGATCGAGCCGGCGTCGCAGTCCTCGCCGCGGCCCGCGGCGCAGATTCCGCCCCTGGCGCCGCCGTTGCCGCCCTACTGAAGGGTCTCGGGCGCGGAGCGCCGTTGTGCCCGATCGAACCCCCGCCTATAGTTCGGTGGGCACGACGGGAACCCTGCCGGTTTTGCAAGCGGGGTTCGTGGGCTCGCCCGCCGGGCAACCATGCCGATCGTCCAGTTCCCCGACCCGTCCACCGCAAGCCCCGATGGCATCGTCGCCATCGGCGGCGATTTACACCCCGAATCGCTCCTGCTCGCGTACCGGCAGGGAATTTTTCCTTGGCCCGTGCCGGGGCTGCCAATGCTGTGGTTTTGCCCCGAAGAGCGCGGCATCCTGGAGTTCGCCGAACTTCACATTTCGCGCAGCCTGCGCCGGGAGCGCCGGCGCACGCGGTTGCGCTTCACCATCGACGCGGCCTTCCCAGACGTGATCCGCGGGTGTGCGGACACGCCTCGTCCCGGCCAGTCCGGCACGTGGATCACCCGCGAGATCGCGATGGCATACACGCGGCTCCACAGGATGGGGATCGCTCACAGTGTGGAGGCGTGGGATGGAGAGCGTCTGGTTGGCGGGGTGTACGGCGTCGACGTGGACGGCGCGTTCGCGGCCGAGAGCATGTTTTACCGCCAGCCTAACGCTTCGAAGTTGGCCCTGCTGTACCTGATCGACCATCTCCGCTCGCGTGGCCTCGACTGGCTCGACGTCCAGGTGCTCACACCGCACCTGGCCCGGCTGGGTGCGCGAGCCGTGGCCCGGGACGTTTTTCTGCGCAAGCTGCACAGTACGCGAGCGCGAGGGCTCCGGCTCTTTGACTGAGGAAGGCGGCGTGCCGGCTCGGAGGGCTCGCCCACGGGTGCGAGGCGCAGCGGGTTTCGGGTGCCGGTGGCTGTGGCTTGCCCTAGGGGAACGATCTCCGGGGCGACTCTGCGCTCTCCGGGCAGTTGGCCGAGGGGCTGCGGCGCACGTCGCCGTTGCGCTCTCGGAGCGGGTTCCGGCCCTTGGAAGTGAGGCCCGCCCAGTGGCTCGGCAAGGCCCTGCGCCGCGCAAGGGTGGCCCGACGAGAACGGGATAGATGTCAGCGCCGATGGTACTGGCTCCCGGGCAAGCGGGGTCCCCGTTGACAGGATTGGGTGCTTGGACTACGGTTTGGCCACATATACCTTATCCAGAGTGGCTGAGGGACAGGCCCGATGAAGCCACAGCAACCGGTCGCGGTGTTGGCAGGGGCGCCGCGATGCTGGTGCTAATTCCGACTGGGTAAGCCCCTCGGGGGGGTCCCGGAAAGATAAGGTAAGAGACAGATCCCCAAGCCTCTTCCTGATCAATCCGGGAAGAGGCTTTTTTGTTGCGCAAACAGCGATGATTACCGACGCGAGCGAAGCGGCCCGCTACGCGCGGCAGCTTCAGTTGCTTGAGATCGGCGCTCGGGGCCAGCAGCGGCTCGCCCGCGCTCGGGTGCTGGTCGCCGGAATCGGCGGGCTGGGCTCGCCGGCTGCCCGGTACTTGGCGGGAGCTGGAGTCGGGTGCATCGACCTGGTGGATCCCGACCGGGTGGAGCTCTCGAACCTCCAGCGCCAGCTCTTGCACGGGACCGACGACCTCGGCTCGCTGAAGGTCGAGTCTGCCGCCGCCGCGCTAGCCGCACGGAATCCGGAGGTGGCGGTGAAGACATACGCAGAGGCCCTCGATGGCGACCGCGCGCTGTCGCGTTTCCGCGAGTTTGATTTTGTATTCGACGGCGGGGACAGTGCGGCTGCGAAGTTCCTGATCAACGATGCTGCCGTGCGCACCGGAACCCCGTACTCGCACGCGGGGGTCGTCGGCTGGCTGGGACAGACGATGACCGTCTTGCCGGGCGAGAGCCCCTGCTTCCGGTGCCTGTTCCCCGCGCCGCCGGACGAAGACGATGCGCCCACTTGCCAGACGGCGGGAATCCTAGGGGCCGTGGCGGGGGCCATCGGGCTCGTGCAGGCGACCGAGGCGCTGAAGTTTCTGCTGGGCTTGGGCGAACTGCTGGCGGGCCGGATGTTGGTGTTCGACGCTCTGGCCCTGCGCTGGCGGGCGGTGTCCGTGCCCCGCAATCCTGCTTGTCCGGTGTGCGGTTCGCCCCCGAGCCCGGCACAACCGGGGAGATGACCCGTGGCGGAGCGGACGAAACCTGCGGGAGGAGAACAGCCGATGAGCTACGTGACCGGCCTGCGCTGCCGCGAGTGCGGGCAGGCCTATCCCGAGGAACCGCTGCACGTTTGCGAGACGTGCTTCGGACCTCTGGAAGTCGTGTACGACTACGACCGCATCCGCGCGGTCTTGACGCGGGAGGTGATTGCCTCTCGGCCGAAAACCCTCTGGCGCTACGCGGAGCTATTGCCGGTGAGCCGCCCGGTAGCGGGCCTGTACTCGGGCTTTACGCCCTTGGTGCGAGCCGAACGGCTGGCGGAGGCGCTGGGGGTGCGCGAACTCTGGGTCAAGGACGATTCGGTCAACCACCCTACGTTCTCGTACAAGGACCGCGTAGTAGCAGTTGCGATCTCTAAAGCGGTGGAGTTTGGCTTCGACACCGTCTCCTGTGCGTCGACGGGAAATCTCGCCAACAGCGTTTCCGCACATGCGGCTCGAGCGGGGTTGCGGTGTTTCATCTTCATCCCCGAGAACCTGGAAAGCGGCAAGATCATCGGCTCGGCGATCTACGGCCCGTACACGGTTGCGATCCGGGGAAACTACGACGACGTAAACCGCTTGTGTAGCGAGATCGCGGACAAGTACGGCTGGGCCTTCGTGAACATCAACATCCGCCCGTATTACACCGAGGGCGCGAAGACGTACGGCTTCGAGATCGCTGAGCAGCTCGGATGGCGCCTGCCGCAGCATGTCGTGGTTCCCACGGCCGGGGGAACGATCCTGCCCAAGGTCTACAAGGCCTTTTGCGAGCTGCAGCGGCTCGGCCTGGTGGAGCGGACGCCGGTGAAGGTATACACGGCGCAAGCGGCCGGGTGCGCGCCCGTGGTCCAGGCGCTGCACCGGGGTGCGGAGCTCATTAGCCCCGTGAAACCCAACACGATCGCGAAGTCCATCGCGATCGGCAATCCGGCCGATGGATACTACGTCTTGAAGGCCGTGCGCGAGTCGGGAGGATGGGGCGAGGCGGTCACCGACGACGAGATCGTCGAGGGCATCCAGCTCCTGGCGCGCACGGAGGGAATTTTCACCGAGCCCGCAGGCGGCACGACGGTGGCGGTAACCAAGAAGCTCATCGAGCTCGGCCGGATCCCGCGCGACGAGTCGATCGTGATCAGCGTGACGGGCAACGGATACAAGACGCTGGAGGCCGTGAGCCAGGCAGTGCAGCAGCCGTTCGTCATCGGCGCGCACCTGCGCGACTTCGACGAACTCTTTCGCCGCTTGGCCCTGCCCGCGGGCCGGCGGCGGGCTCAGGTGGGGTGAGGCTTGTCCAAGCGCCGCTCGCGGGCAAGAATCGGGAGACATCGTTCCGCGGCATGGGATCTCGAAAGGAAACCGCGCCGGATGCGAACGGACGACTTGTCAACGGCATGGACTGAGGAGGGAGCATGAGTGTGCGCGTGCGTATCCCGACGCCCTTGCGGCGCTTCACCGGAGGCTCGGAGGAAGTAGTGGCCTCGGGGGCGACGGTTGGCGCTGTGGTCGACGAAATGGAGCGGCAATTCCCCGGCATCAAGGAGCGGCTGTGTGACGAGGAAGGGCGGGTTCGGCGCTTCGTGAACATTTACGTCAACGGGGACGACATCCGCTTTCTGAACGATCTGGAGACACCGGTGAAAGATGGAGACGAGCTATCCATCGTCCCGGCCATTGCTGGTGGGTGAGGCCCTGGCCGACCGGCGCACGGCACGGCACGACGCCCGCGAGTCAGCGCGCCCGCTCCGCAAGGCAGAAACAGTCCTGGACCTGGTGGGCGGGACGCCGCTGGTCGCGCTGCGGCGCATGACCCGCGGGTTGTCGCCGCGCGTGCGCATCCTCGCGAAGCTCGAGGGGTTCAACCCAGGCGGATCGGTCAAGGATCGAGCGGCCCTGTGGATGGTGCGCGACGGCTTGCGCACCGGACGGCTCGTCCCCGGCAAGACGATCATCGATTCCACCTCGGGCAACACGGGGATTGCCCTGGCCATGGTGGGCGCGGTGCTGGGTTATCCCGTGCAGCTCGTGATGCCGGGGAACGTGAGCCAAGAGCGCAAGCGCATCGTGGCGGCGTACGGCGCCACGGTGGTGTTCAGCGACCCTCTCGAGGGGTCGGATGGGGCCATCCGCTTGTGCCGGGAAATTTTGGCCCGCGACCCCGACCGCTATTTCAAGCCCGATCAGTACTTCAATCCCGTGAACCCGCAGGCACATTACGAGTCCACGGGTCCGGAAATCTGGCAGGACACCGGGGGCGCGGTGACCCATCTGCTGGCCGGGATCGGCACCGGTGGCACGATCATGGGCACGGGCCGCTACCTCAAAGAGAAAAACCCCCGCGTCCGAGTGATCGCCGCGGAGCCGGATGACCCGTTTCACGGGCTCGAGGGACTCAAGCACATGGCATCCTCCATCGTGCCGGGCATCTATCACGAGGAGGAGCTGGACGGGAAAATTCCGGTGCGCACGGAGGACGCCTACGAAACGGTGTACCGCATTGGTGCCGAAGAGGGACTCGTGGTCGGGCAGTCCTCGGGTGCGGCTCTGTGGGCGGCTTTGCAGGTTGCGCGCGACCTGGACGAAGCAGTGATCGTGGTCATTTTCCCCGACTTCGGCGATCGGTACTTGAGCACCAATCTCTGGTTGGGATGGCGCCAATGGCGAGATCGCAGGCGCAAAAAGGACGCCGACGGATGAGCAAGCGCGGCAGCGGCGAGGCCCGCGTCCGGGAAAAGGTGTACCTCACGTATCCGCCCGAGCTGATCAAGGAGCCGCTGATCTACGAGGTCGGGCACCGCTTCGACGTGGTCACGAACATCCGCGGTGCGAGCGTGTCCGACAGCATGGGGCTTGTGGCGCTGGAGCTCGACGGCACGCAGGAGGAAATCGACAAGGCGATCGCGTGGCTGCGCCAGCGGGGCGTGCAGGTCGAGCCGATCGAGAAGAACGTGATCGAATGACCAGCGGACAGCACCAGCGCATCGGGTCCGGCCGCACCGCCCGGCACAGCGCGCCCGCGCGTGGGTCTGCCGGGGGCGCTCTGCAGCAATGGCGCTGAGCGAAGCGCAGATCGATCGGTACAGCCGGCAAATCATCCTGCCCGAGGTCGGCGGCATCGGCCAGGAGAAACTGCTCGGCGCGCGCGTGGCGGTGGTGGGCGTCGGTGGCCTGGGATCGGTGGCGGCCTGGTACCTGGTCGCAGCAGGGGTCGGAAGGGTTAGTCTTGTCGACGGGGACGTCGTGGAGCTTTCCAATCTCCACCGCCAGCTCCTCTACCCGCTCGCGGCTCGGGGCCGGCCCAAGGTTTGCGCGGCGCAGGAAGCCCTGCGGAAGCTCAACCCCGAGTGCGAGATCGCCGCGCACGACCGCCCGCTCGACGCATCGTGGGCAGGAAAGCTCGCGGCGGAACACGATGTCGTGGTCGACGGTGTGGACAACTTCCCAGCCAAGTTTCTCCTCAACGATGCCTGCGTGGCGGCGGGCAGGCCGCTGGTGTCGGGCAGCGTGCTGCGCTTCGACGGCCAACTGAGCACGTTTCAGGGCCATATGCCCGAGTGGCCTTGCTACCGCTGCCTCTTCCCGGAGCCCCCGCCGCCAGGTCTCTATCCCGAGGACGAGGAGTGCGGCGTCCTCGGCACCGTGCCCGGATTGATCGGGGCCCTGCAGGCCGTCGAGACTTTGAAGCTACTGCTCGGGGT
>JBBIUR010000111.1:0-1517 GCA_037440145.1 Myxococcales bacterium
TGCGCCCCGAGTTCCGCGAGGACTACGTGGCCGGTCGCGTCGCCGTGGAGGTGCGCATCGAGGACCAGATGATCACGCGCGAGTACCGGGCGCGGGTGGAGGTGAAAAACGCCGCCCATCCATTTTCCCTGAAGCCGAGCGAAATCCGGCTGACGCTGCGCGGGCCGAAGCGCGTGCTCCGCGGGCTTGAGCTGGAAAACGGCGCGGTTTATATCGACGCGACGGATGAGGAGCCGGGGGTGTACGAGGAGGAACCCGTGGTGGTGTTGCCGCGCGGAGTCGATGTGATCCGGCAGCAGCCGCAGCGGCTTCAGTTGCGGCTTTGGAAGAGCCGGGCGCGCCGATGACGTCGGGAGAACGCTCGCGCCGCTTGTTCGGAACGGACGGAATTCGCGGCGTCGCCAACTGCGAGCCGATTACCTCCGAGACCGCACTGCAACTGGGCCGGGCAGTGGCGCAGGTCCTTCGCGCCCAGGGCGAGCGGCCGAAGGTCGTCATCGGGAAGGACACGCGCTTGTCGGGCTACATGCTCGAGGGCGCGCTCACGTCGGGAATTTGTTCCATGGGAGCCGACGTCTTGTTGGTGGGTCCCTGCCCCACCCCGGGGATCGCCTTTCTGACGCGGAGCTTGCGGGCCGATGCCGGGGTGGTTCTCTCCGCCTCGCACAATCCCTTCGCCGACAACGGAATCAAGTTCTTTGCGCGCAACGGGTTCAAGCTCTCCGACGAACTGGAAGCGGAAATCGAGCATCTCGTGCTCGACGGAGCCCTAAGCGCCCAGCGGCCGACGGGCGCGGGAATCGGGAAGGCCTGCCGGGTACACAATGCCCTGGGCCGGTACAACGAATTCGTCAAGCAGAGTTTTCCGCGGCAAGCGACGCTGGACCGGATGCGCATCGCAGTGGACTGCGCGAACGGAGCGACCTACCGGGTGGCACCGGAGGTCTTGGAAGAGCTGGGCGCGCGCGTGACCGCATTGGGGGTGAGCCCCGATGGCCTGAACATCAACCGGGGTTGCGGTGCGCTCCACCCAGAGGCGTTGCGGGAAGCCGTGGTTTCCAGCGGCGCCCAACTGGGCGTCGCCTTTGACGGAGACGGGGATCGCGCAGTGCTGGTGGATGAGAACGGAGAAATCGTCGATGGCGACCATGTGCTCGCGATGCTTGCGGTGGACTTGCAGCGGCGCGGGCAACTGCGCGGCGGAGCGGTGGTGGGCACGGTGATGAGCAACCTCGGGCTAGAGCTGGCGCTGGCAGAGCGCGGGATCCGGCTGCTCCGCACGCCCGTGGGGGACCGGTACGTCGTCGACGCCATGCTCGAAGCGGAGTGCAACCTCGGGGGCGAACAGTCCGGTCACGTCGTGCAGTTCGAATACACGACCACGGGCGATGGCCTGATCACCGCACTGAGCGTCTTGCGGCTCATGGTCGAATCGGGCCAGCCCCTGAGCGCGCTCAAACGGGTAATGCGGCGGCTTCCGCAGGTGCTGGTGAACGTGCCGGTGCGGCAGCGGCGCG